>JAOUOM010000179.1 GCA_029880385.1 Cyclobacteriaceae bacterium
ATCCGGTGGCATGCATTGTTCAGGTATCCTTTGGGGTTCCACCCGGGCAATACCATCGGTTGCATTTTGCCATTGCTGTCGGTAGCACGGGCCCACACTTCATAATAGCCTTTTTTTGGAAATTTCAGGGTTGCCGAAAAATGCTGCCAGGCCAGTCGGTTCACGGCCGGCTTGAGCTCACAGGGCTGCCAGGTGGCCCCAAAATCTATCGACACGTGCATTTCACGTACCGACTGTTCGCCTGCCCAGGCATGTCCACGTACCCTGAGTTCGCGTCCGGGCGCAATTACCGCACCGGTTTTCGGATAGGTAATGAGGGATTTTACCGGCATGGACTCGATGATGCACATGTTTTCGTCCGGCACGTTTTCGCCAGGGGCTACTGTTTCGCAGGGTACACGATACGACGACCCCTCCATTTTTTCACCATCATGCACGATGTTTCGTACCGTCAGCTTTCGGAGCCACTTGCCTGACACGGATGCAGGCCAGCCTCCTGCTACGAGCCGGAGCGGGAAACCATGTGCCAGGGGGATTGCTTCCCCGTTCATTTCATAGGCCACGAGCGTCTCGTCCTGTAAGGCCTTCCACATGGGAACACCCCTCGATATGGTATCCTTGGATGCATCACCACTCAGGTGCCGGTCGGCACCATAGTAGCCGACATAGACCGCATCCTCCCTGATGCCTGCGTCTTCGAGGAGGTCGCGGAGGCGGACACCCGTCCATCGGGCACATGATACGGCCCCTACCGTCCATTGGTTGCCTTTGGCCGGAGGGTCAAACTCGCTACGCCCGTTGCCTCCACATTCCAGCGTGAGTTGATAGGTATAGGCTTTGAATTTCGTCTTCAGGTCATTAAGACTGTATGTTTTGGGCGTTTTTACCGATTCCCCGTCTATCTGCAATACCCATTGGCCTCCATCGGTTACCTCCGGTATCAGTCCATTGTTTCGGATGAACATTTTGTCGGCAGGTGTGACGGCATCATCCAGCAGATGGGCCTGGGCCTCCACATTCCACGGACGGTCATTGAGTATCACCATGTCCTTGTGCTTGCCAAACAAAGTGTACGGGTCATTGCCCTGAAGGGCCACCGGCACATAGTCAGCCGGCATGGTGGCTGCATGGACAATTTCAGCACCCAGGAGGGCAGAAAGTGTCCCCAGGGAAGTGTTTCGTATAAATTTTCTTCGTTTCATTTGGATACGTGCTCGTCATAGGTGGCCGGCTTAATTCCAGCCTGCACCAAATATATGAAGATAGTGTAATATGTTTTCCGACTTTCTGGTTTTATGGTCAATAATTGATGAATCCGGGGGTAATTGGCAGGAGCGGTAGGGGCTGGCTCCTTATCCACTTTACGCCCGCTCTCCCCACAGGCCAGCGTGCTGCCCACGATCGGGGCTGTATTGCCTGTTGTTGGGCCCTTTGGTACCGGCAGCTTTTCACGCGGGACTAAAAATTTGCAGATGAATTTTGTGAACCTGCTACCTTTGCGGCCGTGAAACCAACAGCTATCACCAGTCACCTTGCCCTCCTTTCAGTCGCCATCCTCTATGGTGTCAACTATAGTGTTGTCAAAATTGTAACCCCTCATTACATGGGTGCCTATGGTTTTATCGTGTACCGTATCTTATTTGCCGGTATCATCATCTGGCTGCTTAATATCGGCAATAAAGAAAAAGTCAACTGGCGCGAAGACGGGGTGCGCCTGGCACTTTGCGGCCTTTTTGGGGTAGGGATCAACATGCTCATGTTTTTCAAGGGCATCAGCCTGACCTCTGCGGTGAATGGCTCCATTATTATGACCCTTATCCCCCTGTTCGTCTATTCATTTTCCGTATTATTCCTTGGCGAGCAGGTGGTAGGGAGCAAGGTGCTTGGATTGCTGATGGGTATATCGGGTGCCATTCTCATCATTTACCAGCCGGGTCAGCTCACCATTGGAAACTGGGCAGGGGACATCATGATCATCCTCAATGCCCTGTCCTACAGTATCTACCTCGTATTGGTCAAGCCGCTGATGCACAAATACACGGCCCTCACCGTCACCAAATGGATATTTCTGGTAGGTTTTTTTGTCGCCTTGCCGGTAGGGTTTGGTGAGGCAGTGGAGATCGATCCCGCCAGCTTTCCACTCCAGGTCTGGCTGAGCATCGGCTATGCCATCGTGGGTGTGACGGTGGTTGTCTATTTCCTCAATATATGGGCCATGCGCAGGGTCAGTCCAACGGTCGTGGGTACGTATGTATACGTTCAGCCCTTTGTGGCCACCACCGTGGCCGTACTGTTTTTTGGTGAATATTTGACGCTCGTACACCTCTTGTCTGCATTCCTTATTTTCACCGGCATATACCTGGTGGGGAAAAAGCGGACTTAGATCGTTTGGAGTACGTGGGCCAATTGGTCAAGATGGGTATCGTTAAAGTCCAGATGTGTGACAAAGCGAACCAGCCCTTTGCCAAAACCCACGGCCAAAACGCCTTTTTCTTTTAATTTTTCAAGCATCCATTGTTCGGAAATGCCGTCGTTCAATTCTACAATAACAATATTGGTTTCTACGGGATACACGCTTTTTACATGGGGCGAGGCAGCGGCCATGTCACCAATGGCTCGTGCCCGCCGGTGATCTTCTTTCAGTCGGTCTACGTGGTGGTCCAGGGCATAGAGACAGGCGGCAGCCAGATAGCCGGCCTGTCGCATGCCTCCACCCATTACTTTTCGGACACGACGGGCTTTTTTGATATTCTCGGAGCTGCCAAGCAGTACGGAGCCCACGGGTGCCCCAAGGCCTTTTGAAAAGCAAACCGAGATGGTATCAAACAACTGACCATATTCCACGGGTGATTCCCCGGTTTCGGCGAGTGCATTGTAGAGCCGGGCCCCGTCGAGGTGTAGCCGGAGCCCGTGACGGTCGCAGGTTGAGCGTATTTTACGTATTTCCTCCAGTTTGTATATCGATCCGCCCCCTTTGTTCATTGTGTTTTCGAGTGAGACCAGCCTGCTGACGGGAAAGTGCACATCATCGGGGTTGACGGCTGCCTCTATATCCTCTGCCGTGATTCGTCCCCTGTCCCCGTCCAACAATTTAGGTGAGACCATGCTGTTGTACATCATGCCCCCTCCTTCATACAGGTAGATGTGGGAACGTTTGTCGCAGATCACTTCATCTTGTGGCTGGGTCTGTATGCGAAGCGCAATCTGATTGGTCATGGTGCCGGATGGGCAAAGCAAGGCATCCTCCATGCCGAAAATTCCGGCTAATTTCTGCTGGAGGGCATTTACCGTTGGATCTGCCTGAAAGACATCATCGCCTACTTCGGCATGCATCATCGCCTCTTTCATCGCCGGGGTGGGGCGGGTGATTGTGTCGCTTCTCAGGTCAATCATAACTGCAGGATTTTTTTTCGAAGCAAGTTACATTCACTTTTGATTGAAAGAAAGGCAGGCTGTGTGCCGAAGGCCAAAGAAGGGGATAACTGGCATAAAAAAGTAAGGGAACCCTACTACGGAATTCCCTTAACTAAACCAACTATGATATGAAGAGGATATGTTCTCTTTTTTAAACGGGGACATCAGATGAATGTTTTAGGTATTGATGTTAAAGAGCGTTAATTATGTGGGGTTTACGGAATGCAGATGTGCCTATGGTACCAGCCAGATAAAACCTGCGGCATAAAATACCTGTGTCGGGCTGGGCCGGGCCGGTTTTATATTTTCTGATTCACCTATCTTTGCCCCCCAAATCCTTTTTATAGTCGAATGAAAATATCCGCCTCTTTATATTCCAGCAAGGAAAGGCCTATGGCACAGTTGGTTCAGGAACTTGATGATTGCCACATTGATTTCTTTCATATTGACTGTAATGACAACCCGGGGGTGTTTGATGATATACAGAAGCTCCGTACCCTGAGCCGTACACCCATCGATTTGCATATTATTTCTGACAATCCGAAAAAATACTTTCCGCTCATTCAGGAGCATCAGGTAGCATACGTTACCTTTCAATATGAAAATCTTTCGGGCCCACTGGAAATTCCCAGGGGTACGGCTACCCGATACGGCCTGGCTATTACGTCCGATACACCGGTGGATGTATTTGAGGCTTACCAGGATGTCTGTGATTTTATCCTGATCATGACGACCGTTCCGGGGCAGAGTGGGGGAAAATTCAGAAAAGACAATTTCAAGAAGATACGAAAATTCCGTAACCAGTTTCCCGGCAAGGCCATTCATGTGGACGGGGGGGTCAATGACGAGACCGGCTTTATTTTGCGAATGTTGGGGGTTCATTCGGTGGTATCAGGTTCGTACCTCGTAAACCACCAGTCCATTGGGGCGGCACTCATGCACCTGAGGTCATCGGTGATCCATTCCGATTATCAGGTCCGGGATTTCATGATCGACCTGGAAGACGCACCGGTACTTGACGAACAGGCAGGGGTAAGGGAAATCTTTCAGGCCATAGAAACCTACAAACTGGGTTTCACGCTGATCACGCGCCAGGATGGCACACTGGCAGGCCTGTCGAGCAATGCGGACATGCGAAAGGGGTTTCTGAAGAATCTTGACGATTTTAATGCCATATCCCGGGAAGATATCATCAATACACAACCGGTACAGGTGGAGGAGACGGCTACTATTTCGGATTTGCTTGCGCTGATTCGTTCCAAAAACTTTTTGATATCTTATTTGCCGGTGGTCAACAGCCGACAGCAGCTGACCGGTGCCTTGTCATTTATAAATTTAATCCGAAGTGAATCATGATTATACATTTAAAACCCAGCGTTTCCCAGGACAAAGCAAATGAGCTTGGAAGGCAACACCAGGCCATCGTGTTCAGGTCGGGTGATGCTTTTGTACTTGTCACCAGCAGTGCTGTAAAAAAACTCCCTCAGGAGTTGGAGGCCGTTACGGAGGCTTTTTTTGCGATGGATAGCGATATCCAACTTGCCAGCAAGTCATACCATTCCGGCAAACGCCAGGTACGGATTGGGGATTTGACCATCGGGGGCGAATCCAATGCCACCATGATGATATCCGGCCCATGTTCCATCGAATCCTGGGAGCAGATCCGCCAGTCGGCCAACCTGCTGAAAGAGCTTGACATCAAGACACTTCGGGCGGGTTGTTTTAAACCGAGGACTTCCCCGTACACATTTCAGGGCCTGGGTGAGGAGGGCCTGATGATGCTGGTGAAAATCCGGGAAGAGTTTGGACTAAATATCATCACCGAAGTAAAGGACTCGTCGCATGTGGACCTGGTCATAGCGCATGCCGATATTGTTCAGATCGGTGCCAAGGCCATGTACGACCAGAGCATTTTGCGACGGTGCGGAGAAAGTCAGAAACCCATTTTGCTCAAACGCGGGTTTGGAACTACCCTGCAGGAGTTTGTTCAGGCAGCCGAATTTATACTTTCCGGCGGCAACCCGAACGTGATCCTGTGTGAACGCGGTATCCGTACATTTGAAACCAAAACACGTTTTACGCTAGACCTTTGCGGTGTTGCGTACCTGAAAGAATATACCAACCTGCCCGTGGTAGTAGATCCAAGCCATGCCATGGGCTACCG
>JAOUOM010000180.1 GCA_029880385.1 Cyclobacteriaceae bacterium
CAAAGGGCCGGTTTATAAGCATAAGGATTTGCAAAAGGCCAGACCCAAGCACTTTACGTACACCTATTTCCTTGGTCCGGCGAATAACCGAAAGTGAAACGAGCGTATATAGACCAATGGTAGATAAGATAAGGGCCAATATTCCCAGAAACCCAAACATTTTCATGATGTTGGCATTCACAATGGCCGTGCCTTCCAAAAATTCCTCCTGATAATTGGCATAAAAAGGTGAATTAGGTGCAACCTCATGCCACAGATCTTCCACCTGGCTGTACAACGCCTTGTTTGCATTGCCGTCTGTCTTCAGCACAACAAAGTTGATTTGGTCTTCATTTGCCAGACGTACGGCTAATGGTGCCACCTTATCCCAAAATCCCCACATATGTAGGTCTTTCATCACTCCTATCACCTCCAAACGAGTCGTGTCATTTAGTTGTAAACGTTGTCCAAGGGGGTTTTCCCATCCGAATTCCCGTACCAATTGCTCATTTACAATAAGGGAATGTGCCCGGTCATGTGCCTGTAGCTTTTCTTCAAAATACCGTCCTTCCAAAATTTCAACACCCATAAGACGCGCATAATCCATTCCAAAATCCATCATGTTGCATTCCGCTTCATGTGTTCCATTCCGTAACGTACGCCCATATGTCCAGCTGCCTATATGGTTGGATGTTGCCGCCAGATCCTCAAGTTGGGGCAATGCCCGTACCTTCTCTGTAAAACGCACATATTCCGATCTGTTTTTTACACTCACTGCAAGAATATTCTCTTTTTCAAAGCCCAGGTCAAGTGACGATTGATAGGACGCATTTTGATAAAAAGCCAGGCTCCCTATCAGGGCTATTGCCGTGAGGGTATACTGTGCCGTCAGCAAGGATTTTGTAAAAACACTCGATGCCCCCACTCTGAAATTGCCTTTTAATATGGTTACCGGCTGATAGGAAGATATATGCCAGGAAGGATAGCCTCCTGCAAAAACCGACGTGACCACCAGCAGCCCTCCCAAAAAGAGATATAGTTCAGGATTTTGCCTCAATTGAAGCTTTATGTCGATAAAATCCCACATCGCATTGTAAGACGGCACCAAAAACCACGCAATACCCATGGCCACAAACATGGCCAAAGCAGACAATACAAGGTTTTCTGCCATAAATTGAATCATGAGCTGGCTCCGGCTTCCTCCCATCACTTTGCGAATCCCTATTTCCTTCAGTCGCCGAAAAGATATGGCAATGGCCGTATTTGTAAAGTTGAAACAGGCGATCAACAGGATCAAAAATGCCATTATCACCGGTACGATCACGGCCGATTTCGGGGGTGCCTGGTTCAGCCAGTTTGATCGCAATTCTGCCCCATTTACCCCTAACGTAGCCAATGGCTCCAAAAAATAGTTGTCTACCCGCCAGTCATCCCTCGCTGCATTTTGTATCGCCACGTACCTGTCATTGAGGGTTTTCACAAAATGTTCCGGGAATTTCTCCTGATCCGTCATGATAAAAGTGCCGGCAACAAAATCTGCCCAATCCTGATGATCCCTTTTTTCCATCTCGTGAAATCGGTCAAAAGGCAAGAGCGCATCAAATTGAAGCGATGAATTTTGGGGTATCTTCTTTAGCACCCCCCCTACCATAAACGTATGCCTCTCCTCATCATGGGTAATAACAGTCAGAAGCTGGCCTACGGGATTCACATCGCCGAAATAAATTCCTGCCGTTTCCTCGCTCAGTAGTACCGTACCTGATGACGAAAAAGACGAAGCATCCCCATATAAAAAGGGAAACGAAAAAATCGAGAAAAATGCCTCATCGGCAAAGCCAATCTGCTTGTTGAGTGTTTTTTGGCCTTTTTTCACTACCAACCGGGCAGCATTATAACGCGAAGAAAAACCAATATCCGAAAACTGACCCTCGATGGCTTTGCCCAACGCCAGTGGGGTAATGCCAAAAGGAACCAATTGACCCTGAACCAATTTGTTTACCTGTATTTTATAAATCTGCCGGAAATTTTTGTGGTTCCGGTCAAATTTAGACGCATACTCATAATTGAGATAGGCAACAATACAGCAGGCTAATGATAAGCCCAACCCTATGATATTGACCAAAACAAAATGAAAATGTTGCCGAATGCCCCGAAAGGCAGCCATGAGAAAATGTAGGATCATTTGCGGTGGGGTTTGGGAAATACTCGTTGAAAGAGATGAAATTATTGATTTTGGGTTGCATGACTACCAGCTATATTTTTACGCTGCTATCCAAAACTTTGGCCTGAACCCCAAAAATTGCTTACTTTCGTTTGCCTCACCAGCGTTTTAAAAACCAAAAACTAGTCATTCACTTTCACAACTATTTCAATGGGTATTTTTATTCCGTTATTTTTGATCGTCATCTGCTGTTATGTTATTTGGAAGGCAGGGGATGGTTTCATGACTGCTTCCGAATATGTGGGAAGGAACCTTTCTGAAGGGGTTCGCGGGGCTACAATCAATGCCATTGCCAGCTCCATGCCAGAATTATTCACCTCCCTATTCTTTTTGTTTATCCTCATGGATGCCAAAGGTTTTAGTGGCGGCATCGGGACTACTGCCGGCAGTGCCATATTTAATGGCATGGTGATTCCGGCTGGCTCGGTCATTGCCGTCGTATCGATGGGCCTTACCAAAAAAATTGAGGTTTCGCGTAAGGTGCTCCTGCGCGATGGCATTTCACTCATTATTATTGAGCTTCTCTTTGTCATCCTGATCAGTGGAAGCTCCCTGCATTGGTACCATGGTCTTTTTCTTATGCTGATGTATGCCGTGTATTTGTTTTACATGTTCTACACCATGAGTAAAAAAGAAAAAGACGAATTTTTGGAAGAAAGCCACCTCAGTGAAGAAGACTTTGAGGATGAGGAACGTTCTCATAAAAACCTCCTTCACGCCGTATTCACCCTTGACCTTGAGCGTATTTTTATTGGAAAAAGCAAAATAAACAAAGCCAAAGCCTGGACACTCCTTGTGTTCAGCACCCTTGCGATTGCTTTGGTTTGTTATTTACTTGTGATCGCATGTGAATGGCTGGGACAGGACGTGTACACGGTTCCCCTGTTAGGCGAATTTAACGGGCTGAATATCCCGGTTATGTTTGTGGCACTGATCCTGGCTGCAGCTGCCTCGTCTTTTCCTGATACCATTATATCGATTAAAGATGCCCAGCGGGGCAAATACGATGATGCCATTTCAAATGCACTGGGCAGTAATATCTTCGATATTTGTTTTGCGTTGGGTTTTCCGCTTTTCATTTTCACCTTGATCAAAGGTCCGATTGAAATGCCCCCCGCCATGGTTGACATGAGTACGGAATTGCGTTTTTTGCTTTGGCTGCTTACGGTTTTGGCCGTCATTATCTATACGACTGGGAAGTATATCGGTCGTATAAAAGCATTTCTGCTCCTTTCAATTTATGTTTTGTTCGTCTTATACGTGATCGGGAGGGGCAGTGGCAATCCCTTCGCTTCTGACATTGCCGAGTGGCTGGTTTCGGTTGTCCGGTATTTCAGGATTAACTAATCCAACCACACATAGATGCCCGAACGTTCTGAACTTACAGCACTTGTCTTCAGGTTTGGGCATCTTTTTTCCGACTCTTCACCGGTCCCAAGGTGAAAACGATATCCGTGCAGGGGACAAACGATTTCACCGAAAGGATTTACCTTGCCATCGAATAGAAGCTGGCCCAGGTGAGGGCACAAAGGGGAGGTAACAAAGAAATCATGTCTGAAACGGATCAGACAATATTCTTTGGAACCGACGACAATCCGTTTTACGGCTCCGTCTGCCACCTTTGACAGGGCTTCTTCGAGTGAGTGAAACAATTTAACTTTCTGCATCCGTATTATGCTTACATGTCAACGTGATAAATTTCAACTTCAGGGCAAGATAAGTTATCTCAATTGTGCCTACATGTCGCCCATGATGAAAAAAGTAGAAAAGGCCGGAATCAACGGAATAATGGCCAAACGAAAGCCATATAAAATTATGGCCGAAGACTTTTTTAAAGATGGGGAAACTGCCCGGTTATTGTTTTCGCAACTAATAAACAGCCCGGACACCAACCGCAATGTCCTTATTCCTTCAGCCTCCTACGGATTAGCCAACGTGGCAAAAAACCTGCCTAAAAAGAAAGGGGAAATCGTGGTGGTTGAAGGCCAGTTTCCCAGCAATATTTACCCATGGATGTCAGAAAAGGCATACAAACTCGTAACCATTGCCCGCCCAAAAGACCTTCAAAACGGAGGAAAAAAATGGAATGAGGACATCCTGATGGCCATCAACCAAAATACCGCAGCCGTGGCCATTGGGCATGTGCATTGGGCAGATGGTACCCTGTTTGATCTCAGGGCTATCCGCGAAGCCACAAGGAAACACCATGCCGCCCTGGTCATTGATGGCACACAATCTGTCGGGGCTTTGCCTTTTGACTGGCAGCAAATCCAGCCCGACGCACTAATCTGTGCCGGATATAAATGGCTCATGGGGCCTTATGGGCTGGGCATGGCCTATTATGGCGAAATGTTTGACCAGGGTACACCCATCGAAAACAACTGGATCAACCGAAAAGATGCGGAAAATTTTGCCGGCCTGGTCAACTACAAGGAACAATACCTGGAAGGATCCCTTCGCTACGAGGTAGGAGAGCACAGCAATTTTATCCTTTTGCCCATGCTTATTGCCGCCATGAAACAAATAATCAAATGGGATCCCGCCAGCATTCAGGACTATTGTGAAGCCCTGATGAAAGACAGCCTCCATACCTTGCGCGAAAATGGGTTCCGGATAGCAGATGACGACCAGCGTGCCCATCACTTATTTGGCATTCGTCTTCCGAAAAATGTGAACATGGAGACCGTTCAAAAACAACTGAAAGCAAAAAAAGTAAATGTATCCCTTCGTGGCGATGCCATTCGTGTTTCCCCGCATGTTTATAACCAGCCCAAGGACGTAAACCGGCTCACAGGTGCACTCATGGCCGCATTACATCAATAATTCATCCGGATTTTTGTTCCCAAACTTTTGAATTGGCTTATATTCGTGGAAAATTTAACATTATGGATTTAGTAAACCCGGCCGTAACCAGTGGAGTTGATTTGTTTGTAAACATTGTCGTAATCCTTATCGGATTTGTAACTGCCCTCTCCCTGATCGACATCCGCAGGCAAAATGTGAAAAAGGGAGAGTAATCCCATTCCTTTCTTTAGAGTCATCCGGCAGGAAATAGGCTCATGTGATCCCCATTTAGGGGTGTGGATTGTCTATTGACGCTCACGAAGACAGCCGGTCAAAAAGCCTCCTGCCCTTCGTTTACTTTTTGG
The DNA here is from genome assembly GCA_029880385.1 of Cyclobacteriaceae bacterium. Classification (GTDB taxonomy): domain Bacteria; phylum Bacteroidota; class Bacteroidia; order Cytophagales; family Cyclobacteriaceae; genus JAOUOM01. The sequence continues at coordinate 5,350 of JAOUOM010000180.1, forward strand.
TAAACCAATGCTACTGCGTGAGCGGAAACCCCCTCCTCTTTTCCCACAAAACCCAGTTTTTCGGTTGTTGTGGCTTTTACTGAAATATCTGAAACGGGAATCCCCATGGTACTGGCCAGTACTTGTTTCATTTCTTCGATATATGGACTGATTTTTGGCCGTTGAAGGCAGACCGTTGCGTCAATGTTCACAATGCCATATCCTGCCTTGTCGAGCAAGTCCAC
>JAOUOM010000181.1 GCA_029880385.1 Cyclobacteriaceae bacterium
GGATCATACAGCGAATATTTTGCTGGAAAATATGCATTTGATCGATGATGACTCGGTAAATGTCCTGGATCCACTGAGTCGTCTGACCGTAGGTGGGCTATCCACTTCACGAAACATTTATTTTGAGTATACCGATATAAAAGGCTGTGTAAATACAGATTCGGTTACCAATATTGTCATAAACCCGTATCCGGCCATTGATTTTAAAATGGATGGGACCATTACACCTACTTTTTATACCTGCCTCAATGAGTCGAACGATGTTTTCCTGGATCGGAAGTTTAACCTGATTGGTTTTTATACCGAGACCGGGTCAGGAATTGCAAAACAAGGCCAGCGTTCTGATTTCAGAATATTTGATGAATTGGGAAATGAGTTAAATGTAGGGATACTCTCCGACCTGGACGCAGTAGCCGAGTTTAGCCCGAAGGATGCCAGGAAAAGCCTGTCAGCCACGGATCCTGTTATTCAGGATTATGCACCCGCCAATACGTATACGATAACTTTTACACATACAGATGCTAATGGATGTACGAGTACAGTGGATAATGATATTGTCGTATGGCCAAAGCCAGAGTTTAAGGTATTGTCAACAGGTATTGTGATCGACAACAAGGCCTGTGCTTCCCAGGATGTCGATTTCACAGTCAATTTAAATAACATGTTGAATACGGATGCTTCCTTTATCTGGACAATAAAAAACACAGAAGTGCCCAATCAAAACATCAACACGATAAATGTACTGGCAGATGATTACGGTATCGGAGGAGGAAGTGTACTCATTACGGTATTGGCAAAAGACCTTGCCACCGGATGTGAATTCCAGGTTTCAGAGCCCAAATCAATTGGTGTGCTCCCTACACCACGTTTTCGTTGGGAGAATATTACGGTGGGAAGCGAGACCGTGTTTTCATTTGAGGAAAACTCCCTTGATCCCCTATATTCAGAATATTTGGATGTAAACCTCCTGATAACGGATCAACAAGGAAGCATTGTTGAGAATTTGGTGCGTAATAGGATCGACTACTTGACTAATAACAACGATATTTTGGAAAATGACACGGTCGTGTTTGTAAATCCAGGAGTTTATACTGCATCATTTTACTTGAAATCTACGGCCAATTGTGATAGTACTGTTGTAAGGGATTTCAATATTGTTGACCGAATCCAGGTTCCAGTTGAAGGCATATTACACACGTTCGATACGGGAAGCGATGGTTGGCATACCGATTCAATCAGTGTAGACGGGTTTTATGACGGAATTAGTGATGTTCGGATTAGCGATATTCAGTCCGGGCAAAGTCAGCTTCGATATAGCACATGGGAGTGGAGTCAACCGTCCGGCAGGACATTGAATTTAACCAATACCCAGGGATTGAATGTGACCGGAAATGCCTGGATAACAAATGCAGATGGTGCTTATGGCAATAAGGGCAAGGATGGAAGTTCATCCGAACATTCCTGGGTTTATTCACCTGCGTTTGACATTTCAGCCCTCGAAAAGCCCGCCTTAAGTTTTACCTATGCCTCTCACATGTTAAATACCGATGGGGTTGTCCTGCAATATTCACTTGATGATGGTAAGTCATGGCATGTTTTGGGCAGTTATTCGATCGAAAAGGGAAACTCGGGTATCAATTGGTATAACTTTGAAGGACTGCCCGGGGCTCCGGGAACGCTGGATGATCCAACCGGTCTGACCTTTAATCCCAATCAGTTTGGGTGGACAAAAAATACCGATGTTATCCCCGGCATGGTCAATGCTGTTCCATTAAATAACGACTATTATTGGCAGTTTGCAGCGAATAAAATAGATGAAAAAGATCCTGTTGGAAATTATTTAATTCCCAGACAAAGCTGGACAAATATCCGGTTCCGATTTGCGCTAGGTACCAGGCCTTCCATTAAACAGGATGAATTGAAGCGGGATATTGAAGGGTTTGCTTTTGATAATTTCAGAATCTATGATCGAAAGAAAGTAGTCTTGTTTGAATCTTTTGCTTCTGTATATGCTGCGGAGAGCCTCCAGGCTGATTCTTTAATTGAGGATAGGATCGGAAAGGCCGGTTTTGGTACAATTTGGATTAATTATTTTACGGATTTGGATGGGACGATTGATCGATCAGATGACGTATTATTTAACCGGAATGTACAAGATCCAGCGGCCCGCAGTGGTTTCTATGGGATATCCAAAACACCAACATCTGTTTTGGATGGTGAAGTAGTGGAACGAAAACCTCAGAGTACCGAACTGTCCGATCGTTTGCTTGGATGGAATCAAAACTCATTAAATAAAAAGGAGCTGGTAGAACCTGAATTTGATGTGTCGCTTTCTGTCGTTCCGACCACAGAACCGGATCAGGTAATCGTAAGTGGAACATTTACCTCGTTGATCGACCTGCCAGACCAGACTGAGTTGGCTTTTCGGTTTGTTGTTGTGGAAAATTACATTACCAATCTTAATACGGGCAATTACACCTCATTCGATACGATACGCAATGTGCTTCGTGTTATGCTGCCCAATGCATCAGGGTTTGTAGAGAAAGGTTCCGTAAAAACAGGCGATGCATTTGAATACTCGATTGACTGGACTATTGATGCAGTGTACAACCTTGATGAGATGCGGGTAGTTGCCTTTGTTCAAAATGAAATAACACGAGAAATTTATCAGGTAGGTTTTGTAGATGTGGACGGTAAGGCCAATACCATTACAGGTGTCAGTGATGGAATATCCAAAGGGTTGAATTTTACTGTATATCCCAACCCGGCCGATGCGCAGTTTGGTGTTGAATTTGAAAAAATTAAAGCACTGGATGTGGACGTTTCGTGGAGTATCATTGACCTTTCCGGCCGTTTGATCCAACAGGGTATTTTTGAAAAAGATCAGCAAACACTGACCATTGATACCGAACGATTGAGCAGTGGGGTATATTTCTTACAGTTGACCCACGAAAAATACCGATGGGAACCAAAGCGAATTATGATTTTGCATGACTAATTACAAGGCCGGATACATTCCGGCTTTTTTTCTTTATGTGTTACGATATCAGATACCTGACCAAACGAATGGAGCAATATGCCAGGCGATATGGCGAGGGGTTTGATTTGTCACTATTAGCCTCAACCAACCATACAACAGGTATGGCCAATTTGATGGCACCGGTTTTTCATGTAAATGCTTTTTCCCACCCGTTTGTACCCGTACGGATCAACCGTCCGGGCTATCCGGTGGTGTTATACAGGTGGGGATTGATCCCACACTGGGCTACGAGTGAAATCACCGCACAACAACTACGTACCCAGACATTCAATGCAAAATGTGAAACGCTGTTCGATAAACCATCCTTTCGGCAATCGGTGGAATCAAAACGATGTATTGTCATGGTGGATGGGTTTTTTGAGCATCATTTTCGGGGCGGCAAGCCATTTCCATACCATATCACAGGCCGTGACGATGAGCCGCTTTCATTGGCAGGGATTTGGGATACATGGAACAATCCGGAAACGGGTGAAGTGGAGTCCACATTTTCCATTCTGACCACACGTGCCAATGAACTGATGTCCTCTATTCACAATAACCCCAAAAATAAGGAGCCGCGAATGCCTGTGATAGTAGATGATGGGAATGAAAAGCTTTGGCTTGAATCGCCTGTAGGTACCAGAGCAATCGTAAAAGAAATTTCCAAACCGTATCCGTCTGACAGGCTACATGCTTACCCAGTCAGACGGTTGCGGGGAAAGGAATATGCAGGGAATAGTCCTTCTCAGATCCAGCCGTTTTACTACCCGGAATTAAATTCCCTTTTTGATCATTGAGAGATGTTTTCTGAAATACCCCAGCAGGTGGCAGGCATACAAACGGAATAATATACGACATGTCGTCCTCTCATATAGCCACTCATGGGGTATGGCATCTGGTATTTGGTGATTTCGTATTACTTTGAGAGCGAAATAAACGGAAAATTCCATGCAGATAATCGAATCATCAACGCAGTATGATGTCATCATAGTGGGCTCTGGAGCGGGTGGGGGAATGGCCACCAAAATTCTGAGCGAGGCAGGCCTGCGCGTGGCAGTAGTTGAGGCCGGACCGCATTTTGATCCGGCAAATCCGGAGCAGCGGACACAGTTGCGATGGCCGTGGGAATCGCCCAGAAGGGGGGCATCCAGTGTACGGCCATTCGGGGATTTTGACAGTGCATATGGCGGTTGGGATATTGAGGGCGAGCCATATACGCATGCCGAAGGAACAAAGTTTGACTGGTTCAGGTCGCACATGTTGGGTGGGCGAACCAATCATTGGGGGAGGATCTCGCTTCGTTTTGGGCCAAAAGACTTCAAAAGACGTGATATTGACGGGCTGGGTGACAACTGGCCGATCGGCTATGAGGATGTAAAGCCCTATTACGATAAGGTTGACAAATTGATTGGTGTGTTTGGCAGTAAGGAAAACATTCCCAATGAACCGGATGGCTTTTTTCTGCCAGCACCAAAGCCAAGGCTACATGAATTGTATTATATAAAAGGGGCCCGCAAAGCCAAAATACCAGTTATACCTGCCAGGCTTTCAATTCTTACTAAAAAAATAAACGAAGAACGCGGCGTTTGCTTTTACTGTAGCCAATGTAGCAGAGGATGTCAGGTACATGCCGATTTTTCCTCCGGAACGTGCCTTATATTTCCCGCTCAAAAATCCGGCGGGCAAATAGATTTGTATGTAAATGCGATGGTACGGGAGGTGACTACTGATGCGAGTGGAAAAGCTTCCGGGGTTTCTTTTGTGAATAAAGAAGATTTGCAGGAATACTCCCTCAAAGGAAAAATCGTTGTGCTGGCTGCATCGGCCTGTAGTAGTGCCAGGATTTTGCTCAACTCCAAAAGTACACAGCATCCGAATGGTTTGGGTAACAGCAGTGGCATGGTAGGTAAATACTTACACGACTCTACGGGGGCGAGTCGTTCGGCATTAGTACCGGAATTAATGAATCGCAAAACCTATAATGAGGATGGTGTGGGAGGTATGCACGTATACACTCCCTGGTGGCTGGACAATAGTAAGCTGGATTTTCCACGCGGCTATCATCTCGAAATATGGGGAGGAATGGGGATGCCCTCCTATGGGTTTGGGTTTAATGTGACCGACCTCAACAAGCACATGGGAGGAACAATAGGTGGATATGGCGACGGCCTCCGGGAAGAAGTGAAAAAATATTACGGGGCTGTCGTGGGTATTTCCGGAAGGGGTGAAAGTGTGCCGATGATTGATAATTATTGCGAAATCGATCCCCATACGGTAGACCAGTGGGGTATACCTGTGTTGCGTTTTCATTACAAATGGTCAGACTATGAACGAAATCAGGCACGTCACATGCACGAGACATTCGAAACCTTATTTGAAAGTATGGGAGCCATCCCATTGGGCGATCGTCCCGGTCAGGACAAGGATTATGGACTGGCGGCACCAGGACGGATCATCCATGAAGTAGGAACTACCCGGATGGGAAATGACCCGAAACAATCAGTCGTGAATAAATTTCAACAACTACACGATGCCAAAAATGTATTTGTG
>JAOUOM010000182.1 GCA_029880385.1 Cyclobacteriaceae bacterium
TACGATTTTTGTCCAGGTGGTTCCGCTATCGGTTGTTTTGAAAATAAGGGGTCGCATATCGTCACGTCGTATGGCGTTTATGGCGATAAAGGCTGTGTTTTTATCAAAATGTCCGGCATCTATTTGGGATACTTTGTCCCACGCGCGCAATTCGGCCGGGGTCACATCTTTCCAGGTATTTCCACCGTCCAGGGTAAGGTGTACCTTTCCGTCATCTGTACCGGCCCAAATGGTATTTACATCCAGAGGGGATGGCCCAAGGGCATAGATCACACCCCTGCGGGGCATGGATTCCATAGCTGTCGTTCTAAAATCCCCAATACTTTCCGGCACATCTGGCTGTTCTCGCGAAAGATCCGGGCTGATAACCTCCCAAAGCTGGCCTCCATTCCGTGTTTTCCACAGGACATTGGTTGCAAATAATAGCATGTTCGGGTCGGCGGGATGAAACATCAGGGGCATGGAGCGAAGCATGCGGTACTTTCCCGACCTGACGGCTTCAGGGGCTACATTCTGCGATTGACCTGTTCTTTTGTCAAACCGGATTACTCTGCTGCCATAGATGATATCCGGATTTTTGGGGTCGGGTGCCACATAGGCATATTCATCTGCCCCTATCCCCATAAATTCCCTGAAACTTATCTGGCCGCCATCTCCCCGACTGGCGATTCCTATTGCCCCACTTTCCTGTTGGCCGCCATATACCCAGTATGGGAACTGGTTGTCGGTGGAGACGTGGTAAAGCTGGGCAGTGGGCTGGTTGAGCCATGAACTCCACGTTTTTCCGGCGTTTACGGTGATAGTGGCCCCCTGGTCTGCTACAAAGAGCATAATGTCGGGATGTTGGGGATTGATCCAGATGCGGTGGTAATCATCACCGCCGGGTGCCCCTTTGATCGACATCCAGGTTTCTCCCCCGTCCATTGACCGATATGAGGCCACATTGGCCACATAGACCAGGTCAGGGTCATGTGGATGGACTTTTATTTCGGCAAAATCACCCCCTCTGCCCCAAAGGCGGTTATCTGTGTTGATCAGTTGCCAGCTTTCACCTGCATCATCACTTCGGTAGATTCCCCCATTTTGCCGGGCATCCACGGTCGCGTACATCCGCTTGGGGTTTCCGGGCGCAATGCCTATCCCGATCCGGCCCAGTCCATGCGCTGCCGTGGGCAGACCAGTTGTTAATTTTTTCCAGCTCGACCCACCATCGGTGGATTTATACAGCCCTGAGTTTTTTCCGGAAAAACTGCCATTTTCCCAAGGCCCTTCCCGATGTTCCCACATATCGGCAAACAGGATAGCGGGGTTTGTTGGATCAAATTCTACCTGGATGGCACCTGTGTTTTGGTCAAGGTATAATACTTTCTCCCATGATTTTCCCCCATTCATCGTTCTGAAAACGCCCCGCTCTTCATTTGGCCCGTAGGGATGACCCAATCCGGCTACAAACACAATGTCGGGGTTTGTCGGATGGATGACCAACCGGCCTACCTGCTGGATGTCACTGAGCCCCACGTGTAGCCAGGTTTTGCCCCCGTCGGTTGACTTGAAAATACCATCACCGACACTCAGATCCGGGCGGTGCAGGCCTTCGCCAGTTCCGATATAGAGTATGTCCGGATTAGAAGGCGAAACGGCCAGATCCCCTACAGAACCCGTAGGGGCATTGTCAAAAACCGGACGCCATGTCCGTCCAAAATCGTCGGTCTTCCAGACACCCCCATTGTTTACACCAATAAAAAATACATTGGGCTGGGATGGGATCCCTACGCCACCTACTGTCCGGCTGGCACGGAAAGGCCCGATCATGCGATAGGCCAATTCCTGGTACAAGGATGGGGCTACGGTTTGTGCAAAAGCCGGGCTTACCATTAGCATGAGTACCGTAAACCGACAGCTTCGAAGAAATGAAAAAAAGGCGTTCATAGGACAGTGTTTTTCGTATGTCCAATATACGGAACTTTCTCATGCGATGACAGGGAAATATACAGTCAGCCCCGAAAAGGTGTCCGTATACAGAAGCCTGGAAACCCAAAAAAGCTAGTCCCGGGCCCGGCTCAGTATTTGCAAGCGATCACTTCAAAAAGGCGGTTATGGCCTTTTTTACTTTGCCGGCCTCGCACCAGGGAGCCAGATGACCACAATCGCCGGTTAGTTCTACCAGCTTGCAGCCAAAACTTTTCGAAAAGGCAACGGAATGAAAGGGGTTTACCACATGATCCTGCACGGATACGACCAAAAGCATTTGGGCCGTAATGATAGTTTTGATCGTGGCAGGGTCGGTATTGGCACTTTTGTAGATGTCATGGTTTTTCATGGCCTTCAACTGTGCCAGACGGTCGGCCGGTGCCATGGCCTGTACGTATTGACGGCTCATGTAGATGTCCAGGCTGTCGGGGCTAAGGGTTCTTGCCAGCAAGGCGGGTGTCTGAAGATTCATGACCGAAATATCCACGACCCGTTTCATGGCTTCTTCCTGTTTTGCCTGGTTGTCTCCGGCTCCTTCGATCAGTGCAATTTGCGCCTGCCAGACCAGCAGGTCATAAAATGACTGCCTGGGCGTACCCACGATGGATATGACTTTGTCCATAAACGAAGGATAGGCGACCGCCCATTCAAAGGCCTGCATCCCCCCCATGGATATACCGACAACCGCAGCCAGGTGGGATAGCCCCAGGTGCCGGGTCACCAGGATATACTGCGAGTTTACCATGTCGCGTATGGTTACGTCCGGAAAATCCACCGTATTGGAAGGGGAGGACGAAATACCGTCTGCCAGCGCATCAACAAAAATGATGTACAAACCGGCCGTATCCAGGAGGTCGCCCATAGCGGGGGACGTAAACAGGTCGTCACTGGTTCCGGTAAACCACGTCGGCCACAGGATGGCATTGCTTTTTTCGCTGTTTAGCTGGCCCACGGTCCGGTAGCCTATTTGACACGATGGTATCACATCCCCACCGGTTGTTTCGAAAGCTCCAATATCGGCAATTTTTACACCCGGTTGTGCCGTTGCCAGGATGGCCCAGCACACCGAAAACAGGAAGGAAATGGTTTTGGCTGTAATATTCATGAGGTATTCGTTGATCCGAAGGTGCAACAATACACGGTTTTGCAGGCTGATTTTTGACGGGGGTCAAAAAAGGTGAAAAATTTTCCATCAGGGTAGCTAATTCTGTCGGGAATGGAGTGCCCGGTACTATATGCGGGTTTGGAGCGACACAGCCAGGCATTTTATCACCCGGCTTGCCCGCTCTCCGCACAAGACCAGCGTACCGGCCACGATCGGGGCTATCTGGTCAGGCTGTTGCCACTTCAGGCCCATCCTATTTCCGGTACTGAGTGCAGTGGACGGCTAGTTTTTCTTTTTTTTCTTTTTGGGTTCCGGCAGTTCAGCAACAGTGATCCTCACCAGTTCGCTCAGCCATTCCCGGTCTTCGATTTTATCCCCGATCAGTAGGCTGGGTTTGGCACCCGGGTAGGGAGGGGCTTCTACCACGTCCCGGATAAAGGCCTTTCCCTTTTCGGTGGGTTTGATGAAAAGCGTATTGTCGCAAACGACCGCAAAAATTTTCCCGTCCGAATATAGCCCGTACTCCCCAAACATTTTCAGATAGGTTATCTGGCCGGCATGCTCTATCTGGCCAACCACATATTCCATGAAATTTTGATCCGATGCCATTGGGTAAATGTAATCTATTGTGCGTGAAACGCTGTGACTGAATACTCCCGGATGAAGAAAACCTAGCCGGTACTGAAGGCCGGAAACCCACGGCAAAGGGACAAAAAGTTTCCGGTCATTCCCAGCCAACCCTAAAAATCGACCACTTGGAAAAAGACAGGTATCGAAATGAAGCCTTACGGGCAGCAGAATTCCCCTTTCACTCCAATAATGTGTACTTTCGAAAGCTACTAGAATGGATATCAATCGCCGGGGACGGCAAAAAGCTTACGTGATATGGATCAACTTTCTACCACTAAACGACTTTATTCGTTGGATGCCCTGCGGGGGTTTGATATGTTTTGGATTATGGGGGCCGAGGCTATTTTTCACCGTATGGCCGATGCGACCGGCACGCCTTTTTGGGAAAGTCTTTCGCACCAGTTTGACCACCCGGCATGGAATGGCTTTACGGCCTATGACCTGATTTTTCCACTTTTTTTGTTCCTGGCGGGTGTCGCTACACCGTATTCGATCGGACGTGAACTTGAAAAAGGAAAAAGCCGCAAAGAATTGCTGGTACGGGTTATCAAACGTGGGTTCCTACTGGTGCTTTTGGGCGTACTTTACAATAATGGATTGGAAATACGGCCACTTGCCGAGCTGCGGGTAGCCAGTGTGCTGGGACGAATTGGGCTGGCCTATATGTTTGCCAATATCATTTATCTCTATACCCGTGAAATGGGTCAGATGATTTGGTTTTTTGGGTTGCTTATAGGCTATTGGTTGCTTTTGATGTTTACATCGGCTCCGGGCTATCCGATGGGCGATCTGTCGATGGAAGGAAACTTTGCTTCGTATCTGGACACATTTTTGGTGCCGGGCAGGTTGCTTTATCCGGGTGTTCACGATCCGGAGGGACTGGTGTCTGCCCTTCCGGCTATCGCAACCGGGCTGTTGGGTATCTGGGCAGGAAATTTGCTCAGGCATAGTCCGGTTACAGACCTCCAAAAAGTAATGCGGATGGTTTTGACGGGTATCGGCTTTTTGGTGGTGGCACAGATATGGAACCTTGTTTTCCCTATCAACAAAAACCTGTGGTCGAGTTCATTTGTCTTGCAATGTGGAGGCTTTAGCCTGCTGTTGTTGTCGCTGTTTTATTATGTTATCGATATCAGGGGCTATCAAAAAGGATTTTTCTTTTTTAAGGTAATCGGGATGAACTCCATCTTGATCTATTTATCCGGGGGCTTTATCAATTGGACGTACAGTGCTCAGGCATTTTTTGGATGGATGGGGCAACTGGCCGGTGAGCCATTCGGGGCTGTGATCATGGTATTTGCGTATCTGGCGGTACAGTGGGCGTTCCTTTATTTCATGTACAGGAAAAACGTTTTCCTGCGGGTGTAGCCATCAGTTGGCCACACGGGTCAGGATATCGTCAAATACGGCAGTCTGGTTGTCCAGGTCTTTTTGCAGGAGGTTTTCGCGAAGGTCGAGTCGGGTGAAAACGTGCAAATCCGAATCAATCATGTCCACTTCGATGGCATTGCCCTGTTGGGTGACGCCCTGGTAGATCAGTACAGCACTAACGGGATCGGCAACGGCATCCCGTATGGATTTGTATACCTTGAGCGAACAAGCCGGGGGCAGGTCAATTCCTTTTTGAAGTTCTTTCCGGACGGTTGTAAGCACATTTTGTAGTTGCTGTAGTGTCTCCTGTGGGCGGAAGTGATACCAGTATTTATCCTCTATCGGAGTATTTACTGCCTCGATATACCCCAGCATGGGGCCGACGACCCCAATGAGTGACAGGGATTTGGCAGAGGAAACGACTATCGGGTCGACCATGAGGACAGTGGCAGGAATGGTTTTGCCCTCAAA
>JAOUOM010000183.1 GCA_029880385.1 Cyclobacteriaceae bacterium
CCTCCCTGAACGGATTCGAACGGAAAAAAACCACCTTCACGGAAAAAAAGGGATTTTCGATAGGCAAGGTTACGACCCACCCCCATGTACGGAAAACCCCAATGAGCGGCCGTAAGGTAATTGATACCCGTGAGGAACGTCTCGAAACGGATGTAGGCATTCAGGAGGCCGGGGCGTCGGTGATAGGGGGAAAACCCCACAATGATCTCTTTGTCCGGCTTCATGGACCTGGACAGGTACTGAAGCCACTGGTCGGATAGAGGCAGACAATCGGCATCGGTAAGGACAAGCCACTCATACTGTGCCAAATGCACCGCTTGTGTAAGGGCGTATTTTTTTGGATGAATGGAAGACGGCACTTGCTCTATGTCAATGAAATGTACATGCGGATACGCTTTTTTCAACGCACGGGCTTTCGCCATACTGTCGTCTGTACACCGATCCAGGGCTATGATTACTTCAAAACAGGGATAGTTTTGTTTCATCAATGTATGTACCAGCACTTCAAGGTATTTTGCTTCATTTCGTGCGCTGATGAGAATCGAAATCGGGGGCTGCGCAATGGGGACACTGGTTTTGGCCGATATATAAAAAAAGGCAATGTACTTGGGGACAAGCAGCAGAAACCGGAATGTCACCGATACGAGGAACACAAGGAAGACTATAGAATCGATTCCGTTCATTGAGTGGACAATCTCGCGGTGAAATTAAGGGATATTCTCAGGTGGGAAGACTATTTTTGCCAACTTTATGGAGTTTACACTGCAATATTCTGACCCCAAATCCAATGCCCGTGCAGGCCGGATAACAACGGCCCATGGCCAGATTGAAACGCCTATATTCATGCCGGTAGGTACAGCCGGCACGGTAAAAGCAGTCCATCAGCGCGAGCTAAAGGAGGATGTGGGTGCCGAAATCATTCTGGGCAATACCTATCACCTGTATCTGAGGCCGGGACTTGACGTAATCCGGGCAGCCGGTGGCCTGCACAAATTCAACGGATGGGATCGTCCCATATTGACCGATAGCGGGGGATATCAGGTGTATTCGTTGGGCGATAACCGAAAAATTAAAGAGTCGGGAGTAAAATTCCAGTCGCATATCGATGGTTCCTACCACGATTTTACTCCAGAAAATGTCATGGATATCCAGCGTGTTATCGGTGCCGATATCATGATGGCGTTTGATGAATGTACACCGTATCCCTGTGAGCGGAAGTATGCCGAAGATTCCATGCACATGACCCATCGCTGGCTTGACAGGTGCATCCGGCAGGTAGAGCAGACCGATCCTTTGTATGGGTACGACCAGACATTATTTCCCATTGTGCAGGGAAGTGTATATCCTGAACTACGAAAAATTTCTGCCGAGTACATTGCAGGGAAAGATCAGGAGGGAAATGCCATCGGGGGGTTGTCCGTAGGCGAACCTCACGAAATGATGTATGAAATGACGGACATGGTTTGTAGCATACTCCCCAAAGACAAGCCGCGTTATTTGATGGGCGTTGGTACTCCGGCCAATTTGCTGGAATGCATCGCACTGGGGGTAGATATGTTTGACTGTGTCATGCCTACGCGGAATGCACGCAATGGCATGTTGTTTACATCAGAAGGAATCATAAATATTCGCAATGAAAAGTGGAAAATGGATTTTTCACCCCTCGATCCACTACTGACGGGTTATGCCAGTACGTTCTATTCCAGGGCGTACCTTCGTCATTTGACCTTGAGCAATGAACGGTTGGCGGCGCAAATAGCGAGCATACATAACCTTTCATTTTATCTGTGGCTGGTCAAATCGGCCAGGCAGCATATCATTGAAGGCGACTTTTCCGTTTGGAAGGATAAAATGGTGGCACAGGTCAGTCAACGTATCTGATGAAAATAATTGATCGTTATATCCTAAAGAAATTTCTGTCCACGTTCGTGTTTGTCGTGCTCATTTTGGTATTGATCGTCTGCGTGATTGATTATACGGAAAAAAATGACGACTTCATGAAAAACCTGGTGCCGGGGGACGTGATTTTGCATTATTACCTGACCTTTATCCCCTATATCGCCAGTCTGCTGACACCCATTACCGTATTTATTGCCACGGTCTTTGTGACAGCCAAACTTGCCGCCAACACCGAAGTGATTGCGATTCTGGCCAGTGGGGTGAGTTTCAGGCGAATGATGGTGCCCTATATGATTGGCGCATCCATGATTGCCATCATCAGTTTTTACCTCAACAGTTATGTGATCCCCGATGCCAATAAATTCCGGATAAGTTTTGAATTAGCGTATGTAAAAAAACCGTTTTTTAATAGTGAACGTAACATCCATGTGAAAGTAGGGCCTGCCTTATATGTGTATATGGACCGGTACAACAACCAACGGGATATTGGGTATCAGGTCACCCTTGAACGGATAGAGGACGATCAACTGCTGGAAAAAATGCATGCCAGTCGGATGGAATGGGATACGGTGTCCCATCAATGGACATTGCACAACTGGCAACGCAGGCGGATAAATGAAGAAGGGGAGGTGTTTGAGTCGGGTGATGAACTGGACACGCTCCTTTACCTTGGGCCTGATGATTTTGACGATAAGGAACGCATGTGGGAAACGCTGACACTGGGTGAGCTCAACGATCACATCCAGTTGCAGATGTCTCGCGGTTCGGAAGACGTACAGATTTACGAAGTGGAAAAATACATTCGGTACATGCAGCCTTTTACGGTGCTCATTCTTACGTTTATCGGCCTCATTGTCTCGGCGCGAAAGAGCAGGAGGGGCACGGGTTTTCAGATTGCGCTTGGGTTTTTTATTGCTTTTGTCTTTATCATATGCTTTATCCTGGCTCGTGCGATTGCCGAGGCCAACACGTTTAACCCGGTACTGGCGGTCTGGATTCCAAATTTCCTGTTTAGCCTTGTCGGGTTTTTTATGTACCATACTGTACCACGATGAAACAGGAATCCAAAGACTATCTTTTGCTTCATTTTCTTGTCCTGATCTGGGGATTTACGGCCATTTTGGGGCTTATCATACAATTGCCACCGGTTGAGCTTGTGTTTTACAGGACGCTACTTGCCTCCGTTGGGCTGCTGCTCATTATTTACGCCCGGAAAAGGAGCCTGGCCCTCTTTCATCGCGGTGATTTGTGGAAGGTGGTTGCTGTTGGTGTCATGATTGCAGCCCATTGGATTTTGTTTTTTTTGGCCGCTCGGGTTTCCAATGCATCGGTTTGCCTGGCAGGGATGGCCACCTGTTCGCTTTGGACCAGTCTGGTGGAACCCTTTTATTTGAAAAAAAGAATACGAAAATTTGAAGTTTTCCTGAGCATTCTTGCATTTGCTGGTATGCTGGTGATTTTTAAGGTGGAGTTTGAATATGTCCTGGGCTTGTCCCTCGCCTTGCTTTCTGCTTTTTTTGCGGCTTTATTTACCGTGGTAAATGCCAAGTTAACTCAGCAAAATGACCATTTTGTCATCACTTTTTATGAAATGGCCTTCGCCAGTTTGTCTACCGTGCTGTTCTTTCCTTTCTACATGTACTTTTTCACCGATGGACAGCTCAACCTTTCACCTTCGTTCAGCGATTGGGTCGGGCTACTAATCCTGGCAGGAGTATGTACGGTTTTTGCCTATTCCTATTCCATCAAACTGATGCGTCGTTTGTCGGCATTTGCGGTTAACCTAACGGTAAACCTCGAACCAGTTTATGGGATAATACTGGCACTTCTTATTTTTGGTGAAAAAGAAAAGATGAGCCCGGGTTTTTACCTCGGCACTTCCTTTATCATGCTTTCTGTCCTGGTCTACCCGCTGATCAACCGCCGGCTCCGTCGGAAAGCATTGGAAACAGATGTTTTACGTTAACCAACCTATACGATGTTACTTACAACTACGCCCACTATTGAAGGAAAAAGGATTGTGCACTATTATGGAATGGTGACAGGTGAAGCCATCATAGGCGCCAATATTTTCAAAGACTTTTTTGCGTCCATTACCGATGTGGTGGGTGGCAGGTCAGGTGCGTATGAAAAAGCCCTGAAGGAAGCCAAAGACATTGCCGTAAGTGAAATGCAGCAGGTGGCACAGTCCCTGGGGGCTAATGCGGTGATAGGAATCGACCTGGATTATGAAACCGTCGGAAAGCAAAGCGGCATGCTGATGGTAAGTGCGAGTGGCACAGCTGTCAGGTTTGAATGACCAGCGGCTTTGTCAGGGTATAGGGTTGAGCAGGTGTCGGCAGGCGGTCAAACAGGCCGAAGACAGCCGAGCCGGATCCACTCATGGAGGTAAAAATTGCCCCGTCATTTTGAAGTTGTGACTTTGCCTGGCGGATTTCCGGATGAGCAGCCATCACGGACAATTCAAAGTCGTTACAGATGCCGGATTGCCATTGACTGACCGGTTGTCTGATCAGGTCCGTCAGGTCAGGCTTATCTTCGGAAGGGGTGACCCCGGCATAGGCCTCACGTGTGCCCACATGAACGGGAGGATGGATAATCCCAATGAAATAGGCTTTCAGATCCAGATCAACCACCTGAAGTTCTGTGCCCGTGCCGGATGCAAGGGCCGGAAGGTTATCAATGAAAAACGGGCAATCACTTCCCAGAATGCCGGCATATTCCTTTAGTTTTTTGGCTGAAAGTTTCAGGTCAAACATTCGGTTGAGCAACAGGAGTGTAAAAGCTGCGTCGGAAGAGCCACCACCCAATCCGGCACCTGTCGGGATTACCTTGTGCAAATGGATTTTGACTGGAGGCAGTCCGTAGGGTTGCGCCAGGAGCTTGTAGGCTTTCAGGCAGAGGTTTTCATCCGGATTGCCGGGTATTTCGATCCCGGATTGCTCAAATTCCAGTCGGTGATAGGGGATGATTTCGAGTATATCGTGCCAGGGGATGGGATACAGGATGGAAGAAATCGTATGATACCCGTCTTTCCTTTTAGACAAGACTTGAAGGCCGATGTTAATTTTGGCGTTAGGAAAAGCGAGCATATAAAAAATCTGCCGGAAGGAGAATGTCCTCGTTCCGGCAGGTATTATTTAGTATTGAATATCTCAATGATCTCTTCCGAGATGCCGGTGTTTGAGTAACCGCCATCATGAAAGAGGTTTTGCATGGTGACCATACGGCTCAGGTCAGAGAAAAGGAAGATGCAATAGTTGGCGCAATCGGCTGCAGGTGCATTGCCCAGTGGCGACATTTTATCTGCAAAATCATAAAAAGACGAGAACCCGTCAATTCCTGACCCGGCTGTTGTTTTGGTAGGTGACTGGCTAATGGTATTGACCCGTACTTTTTTGGATTTGCCTAACCGGTAGCCATAGCCTCTTGCAATAGACTCCAGTACTGCTTTGGCATCGGCCATATCCGTGTAAAACGGATACGTACGCTGGGCTGCAATGTAGGAAAGCCCTACCACAGATGCCCAGTCGTTGATGATGTCCATGCGCTCGGCTACGTGCATCATTTTATGAAATGAAAGTGCCGACACATCCAGTGACTTGGCATACCATTCATAGTTGAGGTCGCCATAGGGTTTTCCTTTG
>JAOUOM010000184.1 GCA_029880385.1 Cyclobacteriaceae bacterium
CGAATGGTATTAACCAAAACCGTGCGCTTACGAAACGTATCCTTTATTTCCGGGTTTACGATCAGGTCCAGGTAACGCTGACGGTAACGTTGCTCGGGATCGGTAAAGGCATCCCAGGTTTTTTTATTTCCCTCCTCATCGGTGGCTTCTTTTACGATAGGCAAAGGCCTCAGGGATTTGGTAAGCAACGTAAATTCCGTCACATGGATGGATATTTCCCCTACTTGAGTAGTGAAAACAAAGCCTTTAATCCCAATAATATCCCCTATGTCAAGTTTCTTTTTAAATACTTCATTATAAAGCGACTTGTCATCCCCGGGACAGATGTCATCACGTCTGATGTAAATCTGGATACGACCTGTGGCATCCTGGATTTCGGCAAAAGATGCCGATCCCATGATCCGCCGGCTCATCAGGCGGCCAGCAATGGAGATGTTTTTGTAATCGGTCTTGACCCGCTCATAATTGTCGGCGATATCCCGTGCGGTTACATTTACATGAAATAAAGCCGCCGGATAGGGCTCTATCCCCATCTTAATCAATTCTTCCCGCTCTTTTCTCCGTTGTAATTCTTGCTCGCTTAACTGCATCCTTTATTTATTTGCTTTTCTACGTTCAATTTCCTTTTTTATCAATATAAATTCACGCCCCGACTGTCCCTTTATGGCCGAATTTTCCTCAGCCCGCCGAAACAGGTACGGCAATACTTTTTCCACCGGACCATAGGGTACATATTTCGAAACGTTATACCCCTCCTTTGCCAGATTAAATGAAATATTATCACTCATGCCCAGCAATTGGGAAAAATACACACGCTCATCGTTTCGCTTCAATCCTTTCGCCTCCATCAATCCGGCCAGTAGTGCACAGGACATTTCATTGTGTGTCCCCGAACATACAGAAAAACGGTCGATGTGATCCAGGATAAATTCCTGCGCCAGGTTATAATCCCTGTCAGTCGCAGCTTTATCTGCCTGGATCGGGTCACGGTAGCCTTTTTCTTCGGCGCGTTCCCGTTCTTTTTCCATATACGCGCCACGCACCAGCTTAGCCGCAAAAAAACAGCCCTCTGCCGTCAGGTCCGCATACCCCTGTTTCATTTTTTCCAGTGCATCATGCCGGTAAAACTGGTACGTAATATAGACCACCGGCCGCTCCCGGTTAAATTTCCGCATCAGGTCGTAGGCAATACCATCGATCACATCCTGTATCCAGGACTCCTCTGCATCGATCATAAACCTGAGCCCGTTATCGTATGCCCGCTTGGCAATGGCTTCCACCCTGGCTTTGAATGCCTCAAACCGGGCAGCCTCACCGGGTTTCAGGGTTTTGCCTTCCTGCACCCTGGCCATCAGTTCGCGACTGCCCAATCCGGTCAGTTTAACGACACAAAAGGCAATGTTGGGGTTTTCCTTTGCGAAATCGGCTACGCGCAGGGCCTCGTCCCTTGTGAAATCAAAGCTTGCCTCGTCTTCCTGTCCTTCTGCTGAAAAGTCGAGGATAGTCCGGACATGGTACCTGCCCAAATGGTCAATTGTTTTTTCACATTTGTCGATTGCTTCCCCGCCGCAAAACTGGTCAAACATCGTGGAACGGATCAGGCCCTTTACCGGTAGTTTTAGTTTCAATGCCAGGCTGGTGAGGGCCGTGCCCACCCTTACCAGTAACGGGTTGTTCATCGATGCAAAAATGAAATGGGTCTTTTTGAGTTCCCGGTCGCTTTTTGCCTCAAATGCGACTGAGGTATCATCAAATGTAAGCAGGTTTTCTGTTGTCATTGTAGGGTTATAAAGGCGCAAAGATAGTATGCTAGTCCCTTTATTTTTTAATCCAACCGAAAGTATCAAAAGCCGTGTATTTTTGCGGCAATGTTTACGCTACCAGACTATATCCAATTGACGGAAGACCCTTCCGAAACACTCAATCAGCTGGTCAGGCAACTATCACCTGATACCGTGGGGATCATTGTGGATGAAAACACGGCACGGCATTGCCTGCCAAAATTTACACCTGATTTTCCCTACTTTCTGATTGAAATCCACAGTGGTGAAAAAGAAAAAAACCTGGCTACCTGCGACCTGATCTGGCAGGAGCTGACCCGCCAAAATTGTACGCGGAAATCCCTGGTCATCAACCTTGGCGGAGGCGTCATAGGTGATATGGGTGGTTTTTCGGCAGCTACGTTCAAACGAGGCATTCGTTTTATCAATATCCCCACCACACTTCTCTCCCAGGTTGATGCCAGCATCGGAGGAAAACTAGGGGTGGATTTTCATGGCCTGAAAAACCACATAGGTGTTTTTCAATTGCCCGACAAGGTGCTGATATGGGAAGGTTTTCTGGAAACCCTTCCGGCGCGTGAATTGCGCTCCGGCTTTGCTGAGGTGATCAAACATGGCCTGATCCGCGATAAACACTATTGGAATGCCCTGCTCGAAAAGGATTTTCCCGATAATATAGACTGGAAACCTATCATCCGAAAGTCGGTAGAACTTAAAAACGACGTGGTACAGGAAGATCCGACAGAAAAAGGCCTCCGGAAAATACTCAACTTTGGCCATACGCTGGGACATGGCATCGAAACCTGGTACCTCAACTCCGGCCGTGACATCCTGCATGGGGAAGCCATCGCGGCAGGCATGATCTTGGAAAGCCACCTCTCCATGCAAAAAGGTCTGTTGAGGGCAGACGAACTGGAAGAAATTACGGCCTATATTCTGGGCATATACCCCGGTCTGTCCGAATTTCCTCCCGAAGAGGAACTATACGGGCTACTGGCACAGGACAAAAAAAACGAAGGAAAAACCATCCTGTTTTCACTGATCAGGGGCATAGGCGACTGTGCTTTCGACATAACCGTGGAAAACAAGGAGATCAGACAGGCATTGGCATACTACCGGGCGATCAAATAAACAGGTTTTCGCTTTCCTCCCTGTTTTTTTTCTCCTTTACGATGGAATTGTCATTTTTATTCAACCCAATTTTGGGAACTGTGATCAAAAATGCAAATACGCCAATTACCGCTGTAAATAGAAATGCAAAGATGTTTTTTGTGAATGACATAGTATTTTCTGGACTAATTGTTAACCTAAATAGTTGTAACCGATAATCGAATAAGTACCTTTTTTATGGATTTACATATTTCCCGTTTCACTACCCAACTTTCAGGCCAAATTCAACTTACCTCATCGAAAAGTGAAAGCAACCGTGCCTTGATCATGAATGCACTGAGCAGTGGGCTTGACCTCCAAAACCTGTCCGATGCACGTGACACACAAACGATGCTTACACTATTGAAGAACGACAAAATGGTATGGGATGTTCTTGACGCCGGGACGACCATGCGCTTTTGTACGGCCTTGTTGGCAATAATTGGTAATGGACAGGAAATAACCGGTACTGAACGGATGAAGCAACGCCCCATTGGCCTGCTGGTAGAGGCTCTCCGCCAAATAGGGGCTAAAATTGATTACCTGGGGGAAGAAGGCTACCCTCCCCTCAAAATCCATAAAGTAAATACCCAGTTGCGCCGGCACATTACCATACCAGGCACGATCAGCAGCCAGTTTATCAGTGCACTGCTCATGATCGCCCCACGATTGCCACAGGGGCTTACCCTCGAACTCACAGGCACCATTTTCAGTCGTCCCTACATCGAAATGACCCTCGGCCTGATGAGTCATTTTGGTATTACCCACACATGGCAGGACAACCTGATCACCGTACCTGCCCAAACGTACCAGCCAAATCATTACCGGATCGAAAGTGACTGGTCGGGTGCCAGCTACTGGTACAGCATGGTCGCTCTAAATCCTGGTGCGGCCATCACCTTGCGTGGGCTCAATCAGACCAGCTACCAGGGTGACCAGGCCATCGTGGGCATCATGGCATCGCTGGGGGTAGGCACCACCTTCACACCCGAAGGCGTTGCACTTCGGCACCAGGCCGTCCCGGTTACAGAACTGACACTCGATTTTATCAAATGCCCCGACCTGGCCCAAACGGTGATGGTGACAGCTGCACTTCAGGGTGTCACCCTGCATATGACCGGGCTCGAAAGTCTGCGTATCAAAGAAACCGACCGTATCGGTGCCATGCAGGCCGAGCTGACGAAATTGGGGGCAACACTCAGCGAATCCCCCAAGGGATGGACCATGACACCCGGCAAGGCTCCGGAAGGTATCCCGGTGATCGAAACCTACGAAGACCACCGAATGGCCATGGCCTTTGCACCCGTAGCCATGGTGCGCGACATCCGGATTCTCGACAAGGAAGTGGTCAACAAATCCTACCCGGCATTCTGGAACGACCTGCAGCAGGCAGGTATACAGTTTCATAAAATTTGATTATTTCACAACCGGTTATCCGGACAGTATGTGACACAGGCTCAAAAAGCCAAATGCGAAAAGCAGGGATTGCAGTGAAGCGGCGAGTCCAGATGCAGCTGGCAGAAAGGCACTTTGGCGCATAACTGCTAGACTATTAGACATCTGTTAATTATAGGTGTTGGCCGTTGCTTGTTCAGGGGTAGTTCCTATTTCGTTATGATAAACTGTGGCAAAACCCCATCCGTTTATTTTTGTTCCACTTGTTTCTCGAAGGTTTTTGTTAAGATGAGTGAAGTAGATTACACGATATGTCCTTTCCAAATCTTTGATGATGTAACAAGGTGAAACCATGTTCGAGGTGATGTAATTGCAGATATACGCTGTATCACCTTGAGATAGATTAACAGGAGACCTTTTTCCAGGAGCTAATGTTCTTGTACCTTTTACTCTCTTTCGTTCAGAGTTAATCAGCAATTCAATTTTAGGATCGAACTTTATAATCTTTACAAACTCTTGATTTTCGATACATAATTTGAGATGTCGTTTGATATCGGTTTTTCTGAATTTCAGTCCTTTTGAAACTGCAAAAAACTGAAATTCCTCAAATATTATTTTCAGGTCATCTTTCGAGTAAGTTCTCCAGTTATCAAAAATTCGATCATCCAGAAGTTCAAAAGGGTTAACGTGATTGTCGAGATTTTCGGAATAATCGCTTGACCACTTAAATGTCCAGTAAATGCGGTCGTTACCAAACATCTGATGTATTCCAAGCTTTCGAAATACAATGTTGTCGTTCAACCAATTCTTAACTGTGTTTCGTAGTTCATTTTCCATTGAATGTGGATTTACGATTGCCCCAATGATGCCTAACGATCAAATATGGCGAGTGTCCATATCCTTTCTAAACAGCACTAATATAGTGAAATCTGCCGAAGTTCACAACGGTTCCAAATGACACTGCGTTCTGAAAGTCAAAATCTACTGCGAGCAGAAGTTAGTAGAAAGCACAGGCGTTTCTCAGCGGCAGATTCACGGTCGAGTTGCAGTGAAACCAGCCAGAATGCACTAAGACATATGCCCGATCAGCGTCTGTTGCGATCCGTCTATTGTTCCGTTGTTACAGTTTGTTCGATTTCCAGTTGTCCAGATTTAACCTTCGTTCGGAGTTCAATCGTTAGTTTGCCGTTCTCATATTTTCGTTCACCGACAT
>JAOUOM010000185.1 GCA_029880385.1 Cyclobacteriaceae bacterium
AACTCTGTTGATGCCCACAATGCCTGTTCAATTTGCTTCTTTGAGCTAAGTTCTGTATTGGATGTTATTTCATTAAGTAGCTTAAGTCCTTCTTTGTAGCGATTTAAATCCGCATCGGTTTTCTGGAACTTTTCCTGATTTTCCTTTTGTATTGTGATATCCCGTGAAAAACTTTGAAAAGCAATTAGTTTGTTTTTGCGGTCGTAAATTGGTTTTGTATATGATTCAAACCAGTGATATATATCCTTTTTGTCCTTTATTCTGAATTCAGTGTTTTTAATTATACCTCCTTCCAGCCGTTTCCTTTCAGGCTCATCAAATATTTTGACTAAATCCTCCGGGTGTATTAACCGGTAAGGATCATAACCAATCAATTCGTCTGCTTCATACCCCAACATATCACGCACAGAGGATGAAATATACCTGTAACTACCATCTATATTGTGCAAAATGATCAGATCTCTGAAATTTTCCGAAATAAGCCTGTATTTCTCCTCACTTTCCAATAATTGATTTTGCGTCTTTACTAGTTCGGTGATATCACGGCCTATGGCAAAGGCACGTACCAGCCAATTTCCGTCAAACACAAAATGCATGCGTAAGGAAATGTCAAGCTTGCCCTTTTCTTTTGTTAGTATCTGGCATTCCAAATAAGAGGTTTTGTTTTGATTTTTTAGGTTATCCTTGATGATCTTCCCTAATTCATCTATACTGGGCTCATCCAGGACATCCTGATACCGCATCTGCCTTAGTTCCTCTTTTGAATACCCCGTTATTTCGACACTAGATGAATTAACATAGGTGAAAAACCCATTTTCATCTAATTCAAAAATCATATCCCCAATATTCTCCACGAGATTCTGGTATCGCCTCATCTCGCGTTTTGCCCATTTGGATTCCAGTAGTTCCCTGACATGTAAGACAATGGCATCCAATTTATGACGGCTGTCAGCGCACAATTCTTTTTTGGCCGGATCCATGACACACAGGTAACCAAGATATGTCCCCTCCAGTGTGAAAAACGGGAAGATGTTCACAAGGGAAGTCCCCTTTTCGACCGATGTATTCGTCTGAATTTCAAACACATCATTCGATCGATAACCGGTGAACGTATCCGGCTCCCATTCGATACCCCCAGGGTTGTATGTATAAAGCTGTGATGTTTGTCCCTCCTCTAAATGCAAAACCGCAATGGGACTATCTGCCATCAATGCCGCCGCATTTACCAAAATATCAAACGTAGAATTTAGGTTGTCCTCCTGGGGTGTATGCTTCATTGTAAATTAGCAATGATCAATGTTAAAATGATTCATGCAATGAATCAAAGATATTGGATTACACAATGGGTAAGAAAAACTGAGGCAAAAAAAAAGGCAAATGCCTTGCATTTGCCCTTAGGAAAAATAATTTTCCATAACTAGTCACCAACCTAACCTAAAAGGTTACTCAAAGATGAGGATAACAATTTTCAAATGCAATAGTTACATTCTACTAATTTTATTTTTTTTGATTTTTTCCTCTTATTCAGACGATTTCGCATTAAATATATTGATTAAAGCGTATATTTTTTATATTGGTAGTCATTAAAACCAGTAAAGACTTGCGACTAAACGTTTTTTTGTGCTTTTTTTTAGGTTCGCATTTGCTGTCTGCCCAATCGGATGATGCCATGGTCAGGATTACGGCAAATGATATAAACAGGGAATATAAAGTCCTGTTTGCGGCAAAAAGTGAATTTAACGTAATCATCACGCTATATTCCGAAGGTGCGGTCATCCTTGAAGAAAAATTTCCTGACTCCAAAGCCTTTGTAAAAGCATTTAGCCTGAAAGATGCCCCATATGGACGGTATGAATGGCGGGTCAGTTATGGCGACAAGTCCTTTACGCAACAATTTGAAATTGTTTCCGAAAAAAAACTCATCAAAGAAAGCATTTCTGCCAACCTGGATGAGTTTTTAAACCTGACGATTTCAGTCAAATCCTACAATAAGATTCCGCTAAGTATTTTTTTGTACAAAGACAATGGCGAACAATTGGACTTCATCTTTTGGGAACCGGAAAATGATCAGTTCACCAAAACCATTAAACTAAATGAATATAATGCCTATGAAATCAAATTAGAAATCCTGCAAAAGGGTGACTTGATGTTTTCTGAAAGCTATAAACTGTTTTAATCCCTGTTTTCTTCCTGTTACTTTGGAAAATGCACAGCTACTTCATCGTGCATGGTATACAGCCTGAAATTCTTGCCGTCGTGAACGACAATTCCGCTGGACTTATTTTCTCCCATTAGTGGGTTACCGGAAAACTTTTCCCAATGTACCAGATCGGGTGAAGCCGCCACATTGGTCGACCATTCGTGCCAGTCTTCGAATGCGGTTCCGTGGTAATAGGCATAATACCATCCCTTATGTTTGATAATTTGATTTACCGCCAATCCATATTGATCATACTGCTCCGGGCCCATCAAAATAACCGGCTCATCCTGTACATTTTTCCATACGGCCAAATCCGTCGACGTTGCCAGCCAAATCCCCAGGTCATTTCGCTCATAAAATAAATACCAAACCCCATTTTCGACCCATACGGTCGGTGTACCATAAGGCCCCTCCTCCAGTGGGCTGCCATCCACCTTCCGTATGTCCAGCGATCCGTGATCTTTCCATGTGATTCGATCCGAAGAAGTTAACAAATGGGCAATGTCGTTCCGGCCCTCGGCAAACATGTAATAAACCTGGCCTTCTTTCCAAACCATCATATCTTCCGTCCAACTTTCCGAAAATACAGGGTTGTCCTGGAAACGCTCCCAGTCAATGCCATCCACAGAAGTAGCATAGCCGAGAAACAGGGTTTTGTCAGGGCCTGACTGAAATCCCGTATACCACATGTGATACAGACTGTCCTCCCTCAGAATAAAGCCCCGCTCACGGATATTTTCATCCCAATCCGCTTCTTTTCCGGTACCTGTAAATACGGGATTATGCTCGTATACATTAAATTCGACCAGCTCGGCCGGAAAGGGCGTCTTTTCACCCCGCTCTACATGGCCCGTACCGCATCCCCCCATTGCCAGCACAAAAGCGGCATACAGGAATCGTTCACTTCCTTTCTTCATCTGGTCGTATTAGGGTTGTTGAGAAAATGAGCTACTCATGTCTAGCAATTCCACTTTACGGAATTCCACCGGATGGCTTTCGCTTTGCAGGGCAATATAGCCGGCATTTACCGGCTGACCATCGAGTTTTTGATCCGGGTCGAAGTTGCTGACTACTCCGCCTCCATATACCAAACCTCCGTATTCCATTACCAACTCCCCATTCACAAAGTGACGAACAAGGGAATCCCCATATACATGAAGCTCGGCCATTACCCACTGATCCCCGTGAAAGGTAGGCGACGTAGAATTGATGCAATGGTCAGTCACCAAAGTGTCGGCCATCACCACATGGGTACCGGGGCTACAGAGGTTGAGCGTAGAGCGCTCGTGAGTACCATCGCCACCTAAAAATTGCGCTTCAATACTTATGGGAAAATCCTGATCCCTCCAGATCGTTTCCGGTGACTGGCAATGAAACATAATCCCGCTATTGCGAAATGCCCAGGCCGGCCCTTCCGGTGCCTGCTCACCCGTAAACCGGTATTCAACCCTCAATTTATAATAGGAAAAGGGTGTTCGGTAATACAAATGCCCAAATTGCTCATCGAAGGTTTCATATCCCCCATAGGATACTTTAATCAGGCTATCCTCTACCCGAAATGTATTGGCAAAATTGTCATCCAGGTCATGTCCCTTTATCTTGATGGCCCAGCCGTTCAGGTCTGTGCCATTAAACAGCTGAACCCACGTTTCCTGATTGCCTTCCCCGGTAGTTTTGGGGGCTTCCTTACAACCTTGCAGGGCAAGAAACAGGACGATCATCATGTGTAATTTTTTCATAATCTTACGAAATAGAAAGGTAGCTAAAAACGTTTACTTGAAATTTGCCTGTTACTGAGATGTCCACCCGCCATCGATCAACATTACCTCCCCAGTGATCAGATTGGCTGCAGATGAAGCCAGGAAAACCACTGCACCTGCCACATCCATCGGGTCGCCTATCCTTCCCAGTGGAATTTTTGACAGTACATTTTGGTGAAATACATCGTCCTTCAGCCAGGGCTCGGTGCCAGGCGTATAAATGAAGGTGGGAGCAACCGCATTGACGTGAATGTTATATTTGGCCCATTCCACGGCGAGGCATTTGGTCAAATGATTGATTCCTGCTTTTGTCATGCAATAAACCGATTCTTCGGCAAGTGCCACAAAGCCTGCCTGCGAACTAATATTGATTATTTTTCCTGACTTCTGCCCGATCATTACCCGACCGGCTGCCTGACTTGCAAAAAATGTCCCCTTTATGTTGAGGTTAAGGGTTACATCAAAATCTTCTTCGGTTACGTTTTCTGCATGATTGGCAGGGGCTACCCCTACATTGTTTATCAAAATATCCAGTTTCCCAAACGTATCTACCATTTTATCAACTGACCCCTGTATTTGCGTCAAATCTGAGACATCCATTTGCAGACGGATTACCTCTCTGCCCAGTGCCCGAATTTCATCTTCAAGGTCAGCGGCCGTAGATACGTCCCGCAGGCCAAGTCCGATATTGGCACCTGCATTTGCCAATGCCAGGGCACACGCCCGCCCCAAACCTTTTGCTGCCCCGGTCACGAGTGCCGCCTTGCCTGTGAGATCAAAAGAAGGAAATTGTGAAGTCATAAATTGTTTACGTTAATACGGTTCTGGCACCAAATGTAGGATACACCAATTTCAAATGAAATGAATATTATATAACAGGTTTTGACATTGACTGCCCCACTCATTACCCGTCTACCCGGCGAGAAAAGAAGTAATTAATCGTTGAAAGTGATGCACACCCTGTTCGCGTGTTGGCGAAAAGCGGCCGGATTGATAAAACCTGGAACGTATACCTTTCTGCACCCCCTCTACGACAAATTCATCTTCCCGTTCTACTTTATCGAGTAAGGCACCGGCACTATTGCCCATTTTGGATTCATCATACAAATAGGTAAGAAAAGACACTTTCGTTTTATCAATCGTTAGTGGTTTTACTACATTGACAGAGAGCCCCCATGGATAAAAATTGAACATCATATTTGGAAAAATCCAAAAATAATAGGCTGCCACCTGTTGTCCATAATCGAGATGGCCAGCTGGGAGGTCAAATGTCTCGACCGATGTGTCGGAGTATCCAACCTGCAGGTTAAAGTAGTCGCCAAGTACGGTTTCGTATGTGCCGTAATCAAGTGCCTGGTTTAATTCCGGATGCACAAAAGGGATATGGAACCCTTCCAGGTAATTGTCGCAATACAGTGCCCAATGGGCATTGACGAGGTAGTCTTTGGAAAGTGACGGTTCAAATCGAAATTCGTGTAAGGGCAAAAAGCCTACCCGTTCTTCCATGGCGGCAAGCGTAGGTGCAAGTGAAAAAGAAGGATTGAGGCCTGCAAATAAAAACGGGCCCCAGTGCTACA
>JAOUOM010000186.1 GCA_029880385.1 Cyclobacteriaceae bacterium
TGTCCTGGTCACCCATTCTTTTTATTCGGAGTGGGATTATTCTTCCACGATGGAGCAAACCCGTTTTCGGTTGGGTGCCCGAGTTAACTATTACGAAAAATTTAAAAAAGCCGTCGTTGAACCCCGACTATCCTTTTACAGAAAACTGGGGGACTACCTGGGAATGGAAATTCTGGCAGAGGTAAAAAACCAGACATCTACACAAGTCATCGATTTTCAGACCGATTTTTTGGGAATCGAAAAGAGACGATGGATTCTTTCCGACGACCTGGACATACCGATCATATCGAGCAAACAATTTTCTGTGGGGGTTCAATACCAAAAAAACGGATACCTGTTGTCATGGGAAGGGTATTTCAAGCAGGTAAACGATGTGATTTCATCCAGTCAGGGTTTTCTCAACCAGTTCCAATACATCCGAACCATCGGGGATTTTCATGTGCGTGGAATCGATGTGCTGGCAAATAAAAAATTCGACAGGTCGACAACCTGGGTAAATTACGCATGGGCTAAAAACACATTTGAATTCCCCGAATTAATTCCCCCCGATTTTCCCCATAATCTTGACGTGACACATACCCTGAACCTGGGTAGCAGTTATGAATACAGACAAATGGAGTTTTCGACCGGGATTACGTACCGCTCAGGGATGCCCTATACCCCGCTTGATAGCGTTCCCATCGTGGAAAACCGGCTAAATTATGACTTGCCAAACAGCCGGCGAATGCACTATTATTTACGTGCCGATATGTCCTGGACCTATCATTTTTTGCTGGGGGAAAAAGCAAAGGCTATGGTAGGAATGTCAGTGTGGAACCTCCTAAACCGACAAAACGTTTATGCCACTTATTTCCAGCTGACCGGGCAGAGTAAGGTAGAGACTATTCGCAGAAAGGCCCTGGGCATTACTCCCAACCTGACATTTCGCATCAGCTTTTAATGCGACCCAGGCCCGGGTGTGTTTTATTGTATTTTTTCAGTTTTCAATAATTTGTCCCAAAAAGTAAAGTAATATCCGTAGTTGTAATGAAGTCCGGAATGGTGGAGGTTGTGATGTGTGGACGTATTTATCCATTTGCCGATCCAGGAGGTAAAAAACCAGCGGGGAAATATCTCATAACCCAGATGCCCCATAATATTAAACAGAAAGGCAACAAGGGTAAATAGTAAAAATGCGTTCGGGTGCAGCGGGACTATAAGGATGAGGATAGGAAAAACACCAAATTCGATCAGTGCCTCCTTACAGTCCATCGAGAAGGAAGTAAAGGGTGTCGGATTTACAGATAGATGATGTGTCCTGTGCAACCATTTGTACATTGACGGTAGGTGCATCAGGCGATGAATCCAGTAAAACCACGTATCGTGAAGTACCATAAGTAAGAAGATACTTCCTATAAAGTAGGGATAGCCACGATTTGAAAAATCAAAATAAAACTGTGAATATCCATTTCGGATAAGATATATAATGAGAATTGCAAGCGTGCCGAAAATAGCCAATATGGGAAGTGATGTCCGGATTTCCCGTCCGATCGTTGTACGGTTTGGCATGGTTGCCTGTATCTTACGGTGTGCCAATTTTTTTTTGCCAATGACATAAAATATTACATATCCGACTACTGCAAAAAGGATATACCTGACAAAGAGCATGGCAAATACAAACACCCATACCCACACCCAAGAGAAGTTCGACAGCCCCATAGTATTTGTTTTATACGGCAAGTAGGGGATATTTTCGTATTTGGGTAAATGGAGGGAACCCAACAAGGAAAATATCCAAATCAAAGGGTAGTGGTGTTAGTTTGTAGTAAGAACCAGCTATATCAGGTATGACTTTACAATGAATGCCATATTATTTCGATACCCCTGCACCGGTGATCGTTTGTGTAATTTTAAATGTCTATGATTAGTTTAGTCCTCTAACTTGATAAGGCTTAAGGCATGGAAGACCATGTTTGAAATCTTTTCAGAGGAATCCATATAACCGCAAAACCATGCTACAGGCATATTTTGACAAAGAAAAAAGAGAAGCAGGCTGTGATGAAGCAGGACGAGGATGCCTGGCAGGTCCTGTAGTGGCTGCGGCAGTGATCCTGCCCATTGATTTTCAGCACAATGAATTGAACGATTCCAAACAATTGAAAGAAACACAGCGCGAACGGCTACAGGATGAGATCAAAAAAATGGCCATTGCATGGGCGATTGGCGTTGTATCGCCTGTTGAAATTGACCAGATCAATATCCTGAATGCCTCTTTTCTTGCCATGCAGCGCGCCATAGATCAGTTGGTGCAAATCCCGGAGCTACTCCTTATTGATGGCAACAGGTACCGTCCGCATAATGACATCCCATATGAATGTATCATCAAGGGGGACGGTAAATATTTTTCCATAGCCGCTGCCTCTGTCCTGGCCAAGACCTATCGTGATGACCTGATGCGAAAACTGGCAATTGAATTCCCGGGATATGGGTGGGAAACCAATATGGGCTATCCGACTACCAAACACAGGGATGCCATTCGGGCAATGGGGGTCACACCGCACCACCGGATGAGCTTTCAGTTGTTGCCCGCTCAGCTTGAATTGTTTTGAGGAAGATTAAGACCGGGCATGTGATGAATTTTTGGAATAGCAGGTATACACAAATGATGGCCTTTTCAAAGGGTTAAAACGGAATGATAAATTTAGAGATATAAGATATGGAACTATCATGGACTGATTTTGAAAAAGTAGAAATGCGGGTGGGGACAGTCCTCACGGTGGAGGAATTTCCTGAAGCCCGCAAACCAGCCTATAAACTGACGATTGATTTTGGGCAAAATATTGGGATACGTAAAAGCTCCGCGCAGGTGACAGCTTTGTACAGACCTGAAGATATCCTGGGACGGCAGGTCATAGCCGTCGTTAATTTCCCTCGTAAACAGATCGGTCCGTTCATTAGCGAATGTTTGGTGATGGGCGCATATAGTGACAACAATGAGGTCGTGTTGCTGGCACCCGAGCGCCACACGCCGGAGGGTTCGAGAATCGGCTAAATTCATCTGCAGATTGTGATACGGATTCCTGTTAAAGTGATATATTCTCGTTTGTCGGCTAATATTCCCTTTGTGTGGCCATGTTTTTTTAAAAAAAGGATTGGCTTTCAATTTTGTAGCGTATTAATCAATAAACGCAACCTATCATGTCTGATCAAGAAGCAATTAAATTTTACCAGCAATTTGATGCCGAGGAATTGGAACTAATAAAAGAATGTGGTGCCAATATTCTAAAAAACATTGAAAAAACGTTTAAAAATGAGGGGGCATCCTCTGATCAACTTTACAAGTTACTCAGTATCCGATGGTTCGTCACCAACGAACTGACACCTGACATGCATCAATAAAATTACACACCACCAACCTAGCTATATGTAAAACCGGAATATTCCGGTTTTTTTATTCTTGGCATATTAAATACTGTTATGTGAGAGGCAAAAAGAAGGATGAGTTTTTTCTGTATTGAGCCAATTTGGTGACATAATCTTGAATGATTGATTATTAAGTGATCACGATAACGTAAAAACTGAACAAACAACGCGGAGAGGCAAAAATCCCTGAAAATTACAAATGCTCTTTTAGCCATTATAATTCCTGACTGGCAATAACTATTTGTACACCTACACTTTAGGAGTCATTTTTGGAATGTGAGTTAAAAGAAAATATGATGGCGGAGCTAAAAGAAAAAAGGTTTTATCAGAATTTTGATCAGGATGATCAGAAATTGATAAAGGAGTGTGGTGAAAAAATTTATGGAAACCTTACAAAAAGGTTGCGGGATCCCCGATTGAAGCGTAAGGAAATATATAAATATTTAAGTATGCGCTGGTACGTGGCAAATGAATTGATCCCTTATTTAATCCAATAGCATTTATTTACCCAAAAATGAAGGCCGTGCTTTTCCGGCCTTTTTTTATTCAAAAAGGCTTGCCATTTGCTGGGGCGGTATTTTGCCCAGGTGCCGATAGGCAAGTTCGGTGGCCATTCGCCCGCGGGCCGTACGCTTGATAAATCCTTCCATGATCAAAAATGGCTCGTATACTTCTTCAATGGTTTCGGATTCTTCACCACAGGCCGTTGCAATGGTTGACAAGCCAACGGGCCCGCCTTTGAATTTTTCTATGATGGTGGTCAGAATGCGATTATCCATTTCATCGAGCCCATGGTCGTCTACGTCAAGTGCCTGTAAAGCCATTTTGGCAATTTCGAGCGTGATGGTACCATCCCCTTTTATTTGGGCAAAATCACGGGTTCGGCGTAGGAGGTTATTGGCAATACGAGGAGTGCCCCGGCTTCGTCGAGCGATTTCATACGCGGCTTCCTCGTCGATGGTATTTTGGAGGATATCTGCCGACCTGCCGACGATTTTGGTCAATAATTTTGAATCATAATATTCCAGACGGGCATTGATACCAAACCGGGCACGAAGGGGAGCGGTGAGCAGTCCGGAACGGGTGGTGGCTCCAATCAGTGTAAAGGGGTTTAGTCCGATCTGCACCGAGCGGGCGTTTGGTCCGGAATCCAGCATGATGTCAATCTTGTAATCTTCCATGGCCGAATACAGGTATTCTTCCACTACCGGGTTGAGCCGGTGGATTTCATCAATGAAGAGTACGTCATGGTCTTCCAGATTGGTTAGGAGCCCTGCCAGGTCACTTGGCTTGTCCATTACCGGGCCGGACGTGATTTTGATGCTACTGCCCAGTTCATTGGCAATGATGTGAGATAAGGTGGTTTTGCCCAGGCCTGGGGGGCCATGGAGCAGGACATGATCGAGAGGTTCGGTGCGGAGTTTGGCAGCCTGCACAAAAATTTTCAGGTTTTCAACAATTTTGGCTTGTCCGGTAAAGTCGCCAAAGGATAAAGGACGCAATGCCTTTTCGATTTCCTTTTCGCCATGCGAAAGACTTTCTTCGTCACTGTTTAGGTAATCTTCTCTCATAGTATCATTGCTGGCTTTTGCTTCTCGCGGACTGTCCCGTTTCATCGAACGGGCCAGGAGTAAAAAGCAGATGCTTTTGCCTGAAGTCGAACAAATATACTTTGATTAATGATTAGAAGGCATCTTGCCGTAATATTGCAAAAACAAAATCTCCTGCTTTGAATACCCCATCACGAAAAAATTTGCCCCGCTTGTTTTTTTTTCTGGCGGCAGTCCTGATCCTCGTAAAAGTAATCAGGGATCAGAATAAAGAAATTGTCCTGAACGAAATAGCGGGACAGACCATGGGGACGATCCCCTATCACATCAAGTACAAAACAAAAGGGGAAAGAGATTACAAGCCGTCCATTGATTCGTTGCTGGTCGCCTTTAACCAATCCTTGTCCACCTATTTGCCCGCATCTGAGATTTCAAGGTTTAATCGTGCCGATACGTTGGTGTTTGAATCCTCCCTTTTTTACCCCGTATTATCAAAAAGCCGGCATGTGTATGAGGCTACGGGGGGTGCATTTGACCCAACCATTGGGCCACTCGTAAATGCCTGGGGGTTTGGGCCGGATACG
>JAOUOM010000187.1 GCA_029880385.1 Cyclobacteriaceae bacterium
TGAAAGGCGGTATTTTGTACGGGCTTTTATTCATCATCGTCTTCCCACGAAATCCGGGGGGCTGGATTTCCTTTGCCAAGATTAAACCAAAATACGGAACCAACACCTACTTTGCTCTGAACTTCTATCTGTGATTGATGATTTTCCAGGATGTGCTTGACGATGGAAAGGCCAAGTCCGCTGCCTCCCTTTTCCTTTGACCGGCTTTTTTCTACCCGGTAAAATCGTTCAAATATCCGATGAATGTCAGCGGCAGGAATGCCACGTCCTGTGTCTTTTACCTCAACACGTATGTGATCACCCGTATCCGAGATATTGAGCAGGACAGAGCCGTTTTTTTTGGTGTATTTGATGGCGTTTGAAACGAGATTGATCATGACCTGGTAGATGCGGTGAAAATCCGCCTGTACATACGCTACCGGGGGGCAGGTATCTGAAAAGCCAAGGCGGATGTTTTTTTTGTCGGCCTTGGGTTCCAGTTGATCGTATATTTCGCGACAAAGTTCCATAATATCAAAATCCTCCATTCTCATCCGGATCTCACCACTTTCCATTTGTGAGATGGTGAGCAGGTCTTGAACCAGTATATCGAGCCCGTCCAGGCTTTTTGCGGCTTTTTTTAGAAACTTATTCCTCACTTTTTTATCTTCCACCGCCCCATCCAGCAAGGTGTGTACAAAACCCTGGGCAGCAAAAATGGGTGTTTTCAGTTCGTGCGACACATCCGCTATGAATTCCCTGCGAAAAGTTTCCATTCGTTTTAATTCTTCTATCTCCTGTTGTTTGGTCTCGGCGTATTGATATAGATCCTTGTTGATAGACCGCAGGGGATTTAGGGAAGAAGGTTTGGTTGCAGCGAAGGATTCCAGATCATTGTCTTTCAGTTTTTCGAGTATAGCGTGAATGTTTTTAATTTCCCTGAAAAACAGAAATTCAGCGATAAGCCGAAACAAAAGGTAGCCCGTCAGCAGGACGAGGAAGAAGATAGACCACAGGATCGTAGGCGTGGTACCCGGCACCAAAACAAGAAAGAGTGTGGTGATCCCGGCCAGCGCGAGGGAAGAGAGCAGGGCCAGCGCCCTTGGTTTTAGTGCCATTGGTGATCGGGCATTTTAACTAACCTCAAATTTATACCCAACCCCTTTGACCGTGCTAATGTATTTATCACCTATTTTTTCGCGCACCTTGCGTATATGTACATCCACCGTGCGTGCCAATACATACACATCTGTTCCCCAGATATTTTGCAGGAGTTCTTCGCGTCCAAAGACTTTTCCGGGATGTTGCGCCAGAAAATAGAGTAGTTCAAATTCTTTTTTGGGCAGACTGATTATTTG
The DNA here is from genome assembly GCA_029880385.1 of Cyclobacteriaceae bacterium. Taxonomy (GTDB): domain Bacteria; phylum Bacteroidota; class Bacteroidia; order Cytophagales; family Cyclobacteriaceae; genus JAOUOM01. The sequence goes on from JAOUOM010000187.1 coordinate 1,338, forward strand.
TCCATCTCTGGACAGGGTATAACTAGTCCGGTCTATTTCCAGTCCGTCGAAGTTGATCCTGTCGGTATCGGTTTGTTTTTTTGATTCCCTTCTGAAATACGCCTGTATCCGGCTCATTAATGCCCGTGGCTTGATAGGCTTGGTAATGTAATCATCGGCACCACTATCAAAAGCGGCTACTTCTGAGTATTCTTCGGACCGGGCTGTCAGGAAAATAACGAATGTATGTGTCAGTTCCGGTAGTTCTCTGATTTGTCGGCAAGTCTCCACACCGTCTTGTTTGGGCATCATAATATCCAGAAGGATGAGATCTGGGATAAATTTTTTGGCGATTTCCACACCGCGAATGCCATCCAGGGCTGTTTTGACCTGATAGCCCTCTTTTGACAGGTTGTACTTTAGTAATTCCAAAATATCCGGCTCATCGTCGACTACCAGTATTTTATATTCAGAAGCTGACATTTTTTACATTTTAATCCCAGGAACCTTGCGTTATCAGTTTTGTATTTGACTCGGTATGAACGTCCATGCAAGACTAACTCATTTAGTGAATGTTGAAGTTAAGCAAAAATTAAATTTTCCTGCACCAAGTAACAATTCCTTAATCTTTCTGACTACTAAAGTGGGCGATAAACAAAACGAAATCCCTGTTGCAGCTTTCAAAGAGGTTCTCCAGCTGCTTTTCCTGTGAAAAGTAACGATTGAACCCCATGAAATATGCATTGTTTGGCAATGACTGCCGGAATACATCCCTGTACGTTTGGTTAGTAAACGACAGGGTGTCGAGTGAGGCTGCAATCTGCCGGATCATCCGGATTTTACTTTCTTTTTTTGTCATTTCCGTTGTCGAGTCCCCCCATGAGGCATACAGGGAGTCAAGGGTATCTTTTCCGCGAAGGATGTGTTCCCTGAACATACGTGTATCAAGTTCATCGTGCATGTATTCCCTGTATTGAAAGGATGTGTCGCCATATTGGGATACAAGGAACCGACGGGTGATTTCCTTGCCCATGAACGACGCCAGGTTTTCATTAAAATCCAAACTGTCCCTGACAAACAGCGTGGCATGGGTGAGTTCGTGGAAAATGGTTTCTGCAATTTCAGCGTCTGGCCTGTCAAGAAATCCGGACAATATGGGGTCACGGAACCATCCAAGGGTAGACCATGCGCTCACTGACCGTATCCGTGTGTCATATCCCCTGGATTGAAGGGTTTCTTCTTCTTTTCTGGCTTTTTGCAGGTCAAAAAATCCTTTGTAGGCAAATGTTCCCAAAAAAGGGAAGGACCATTCGTATGATTGAAATTGATAGGGCAGGCAGGCCGATAGGTTCCACAATACGGGTTTCCCTTTCTGGTCATAATATGTTTCGTAATTGGAAGTGGGTTTAAGTCCGATTTGTTCGCCATATTGTTTGCATTTCCGAACCCATTCGATTTTTTTCTTTACAGATGTGGCGACCGTCGGATCCTGAAGTACCTCACCTACAGGACGTGCCTGTGAAAGAATGGAAAATTGCCCATATGCCTGTCCAATGCCATACCCCAGCATATGGCGATGCTGAAAGGTGATGATGGAGAGAACCATGGCAATAAAAACAAGGAGTTTTTTCTTGGTAAACCGGCGCATGTGGCAATGAAAAAAAATGACAGTCTCAAAGGCGAAAATAGCGTCTATTTTCCACTTTGGGGACGAAAGTAGCCGGGTACCCAGGGGCTGGTATTACCTGGGGAATGATTTGCATGGAAAAATGAAAAAGACAGGGAGTGGCCCGTGTGTGGCAGCCGGATCAAATACTGCCGGTATCCCTGGCAGGGCATGGGCCGTTTCGTCTCCCACGAACAACCGCTATTAACACCCGTTTTTTGTGGAATTTTTTGTGAGATACAGGGCTGGGGCATTGGGAATGATAAAGATTTTTAAGTACATTGGTATTGGATATTTCCGCTAGTTTTGTTCGGTCAAAATTTCATACTTTCTAACGCTTATATCATCACCATGGCAGATAATACCGAAAAATTAAAAGCACTTCAACTTACGATTGACAAACTGGAGAAAACCTATGGAAAAGGCACCATCATGAAGCTTAGTGATGAAAAGGTGATGGATGTGCCGGTAATTTCGACAGGTTCCATCGGCCTCGACATTGCATTGGGCGTTGGCGGCTTGCCCAAAGGTCGTGTGATCGAAGTGTATGGGCCGGAATCGTCTGGTAAGACCACATTGGCCATGCATTGCATAGCCGAGGCACAGAAAAAAGGCGGGCTTGCCGCTTTTATCGATGCAGAACATGCGTTTGACAAGCTCTATGCTGAAAAACTGGGGATTGATACCGAAAACCTGTTGATTTCACAACCCGACAATGGAGAGCAGGCACTGGAGATCACCGAGCATCTGATCCGGTCCGGTGCCATCGATATCATTGTGATTGACTCGGTTGCGGCATTGGTGCCAAAAAGTGAACTGGAAGGGGAAATGGGGGATAGTAAGATGGGCTTACAGGCACGATTGATGTCACAGGCCCTGCGAAAGCTTACGGGTACCATTAACAAGACAGGAGCCTGTTGTATTTTCATAAACCAGTTAAGGGAGAAGATAGGGGTGATGTTTGGAAACCCTGAAACCACCACAGGTGGTAACGCATTGAAATTTTACGCATCCGTCCGTTTGGATATTCGGCGTGTGGGCCAGATCAAGGAAAGTGCCGACAACATATTGGGCAACCGCACCCGCGTTAAGGTGGTGAAAAATAAAGTGGCACCCCCGTTTAAAGTAGTGGAGTTTGACATCATGTATGGAAAAGGGATCAGTAAGACCGGTGAAATCGTGGATTTGGGTGTGGAATTGGATGTGATCCAGAAATCAGGTTCCTGGTTTTCCTATGCCGGCAATAAACTCGGGCAGGGCAGGGATTCAGTAAAACAGTTGCTGGAAGATAACCCCGAACTCCTGGATGAACTGGAAGTGAAGATAAAAGAAAAGATAAATGGAAATGCCTGATGAGTTCACGGCCTAAAATCGAGATCAAACGAACCCGGTTTGATTTTTTCCTTGAGATAGTTGCTGTATGTGCGGTATTGGTGGGGATTCTTTTCCCATCCCTATCCTACCGTGAGCTGCCGACACAGGTTCCGGTTCATTTTGATTTTACGGGTGTGGCCGACGGATATGGGCACAAGTCTTTTTTGTTATTGTTGATGGGCATTGAGCTGCTGTTGTTTTTGCTGCTGTTTTTTGTTGCCCGATACCCGCACCATTTTAACTATCCGGTCAGGATCACACAGGAAAATGCCAGGCACCAGTACCGCAATGCAGTTCTGCTGGTGCGTTCCATGAATGCGGTAATCTGTGTGTTTTATTCATTCCTGACTACCCGTCTGGTACAACTAGGGCTGGGCGTACAGCATAACCTGGGCTTCTATACCACGTCGGTGTTTGTGTCTGGCTTGTTTCTTCTTTTGTTTTATTTTATCTACCGTTCATACGCACACAGATAGGAGGGTTATTGCATACGGATGGCAGATACAGGATCCATTCTGGCAGCCAGAATGGCGGGGATAATGCCGGACACCATCCCGATGATAACGGAGACCCCCATTCCCAGTACGATATTCCCCACACTGAGAACCAGTTCCAGACTGCCCAGGCTGGCGAAACTAAGCAGGAAAACCAGCAGGATGCCGATGCCTCCTCCGATGAGGGATAAAAAAACCGACTCGAACAAAAACTGAAATAGGATAAAGTAATTTTTGGCACCCAGGGATTTCTGTATTCCAATGATATGTGTGCGTTCCCGCACCGACACGAACATGATGTTGGCAATACCAAAACCACCCACCAGTATGGAAAATGAGCCGATCACCCAGCCTGCCAGGCTAAGGACGTCAAAAAATGAACCAATGGTGTTGACTACCGCTTCCGGACGGTTGAGGGCAAAATCGTCTTCCTCTTTAGGTCTCAGTCCTCTTTTTCTGCGCATCAGTCCGCGAAGTTCAGCCTCCAGTTCGACAAGTCCTATATCAGAATCCAGCCCTTTGAGGCTGATAGTAGGCTCCACACCCCCACGGCCATCGCCGGTGTAATACAATTTAGAGAAAGAGTTAAATGGGAGGTAAATATTTTCATCATTGCTTGGGGCACCAAGAAAACTGTCGCCTTCCTCTTCCAGGGTACCGATGATGTGAAATTTCATTCCTTT
>JAOUOM010000188.1 GCA_029880385.1 Cyclobacteriaceae bacterium
TTTCTTTTGTTTGACCGTAAATGGTGGACGTACCTGCTGATTGTATGGGCGTTTCTTGTCGGGTATTCACGCATTTACCTGGGGGTGCACTACCCCGGTGATGTAGCTACCGGCATGTTGATTGGCCTAGGGCTGGCCTGGCTTTCATACAGGCTCATGCCCAAACGTTGGCTATCGCCCGGATAGCCCTCCCTTTTCCAGTAGTTTACGCATGTATTTGCCCAAAATATCAAATTCAATATTGACTTTGTCCCCGACTTTTACCTGCTGAAAATTTGTATGCTCATACGTAAATGGAATAATGGCTACGCGAAAGCCATTCGGTTTGGTATCGAAACAGGTCAGGCTTACCCCGTTTACCGTCACGCTCCCTTTATCTACCATTACTTCATCGGTATCACCAAAACGAAAATCATACAGCCAGCTTCCTTCCTGATTTGAAATAGCGGTTACTTCTGCCATCAGGTCCACATGTCCCTGCACGATATGTCCATCATAACGCCCGTCAGCTTTCATACACCGCTCCAGGTTGACCTGACTCCCCACCGTCAGCATTCCCAAATTACTGCGTCGCAGTGTTTCGTCCACGGCTGTGACCCAATGATGATCCCCTTCGGTGCGTGTCACTGTCAGGCAGACCCCGTTATGACTGACACTCTGGTCAACCTTTAGTTCCTTTCCGATGGAAGAAACAACTTCAAACTCGACGTTGCCTCCATTTTTCTGAACATTTGAAATGCTCCCTTTTACTTCAACTATGCCTGTAAACATGGTACTTTTAACTACACTTTTTTAGCTTTGAGCTGCAAGTTATGGAGAAATTGGAAGATAGTTACCGGGCGAAGGGATTACGCAAGCAGCTGGTGAAGGAAATCATGGGAAAAGGCATTTCCGATCCGGCTGTGATACATGCCATCGGAAAGGTACCCAGGCATTATTTTTTCGATAAAATATTCATGGAACACGCCTACGAAGACAAGGCATTCCCCATCGGGGAAGGGCAAACCATTTCCCAGCCCTATACGGTGGCGTTCCAAACCGAACTGACAGAAGCGAGTCCCGGCAAAAAAATATTGGAAGTAGGCACCGGTTCGGGCTACCAGGCCAGTATACTCATGGAAATGGGGGCCGACGTGTTTACTATCGAGTACAATGACGTACTTTACCGCAAAACCAGGATGTTTTTACCTAAAATAGGCTATGCGCCCCACTTTTTTAAGGGCGACGGCTCCCGGGGCTTGCCAAAACATGCCCCCTTTGATGCAATCCTGGTCACGGCAGGGGCTCCGGTCGTACCCACTGCCCTGGTGGCACAATTAGTCATAGGGGGTCATCTCGTGATTCCCATCGGAAATATGAACCGGCAAAAAATGGTAAGAATTACACGCACCGAAGAAAACAAAGTGGTGAAAAAAGAATTTAAGTATTTCAGCTTTGTACCTTTGTTGGGAAAAGAAGGATGGAAATAAATGGCAAAGAAAAACAGTAAAAAATGTAAGGATTCGCTGGTAACCATGACCGAACTGGTTCTGCCCAACGATACCAATACCTTAAATAACCTCATGGGGGGCCGTTTGATGCACTGGATGGATATTGCTGCCGCTATTGCAGCCCAAAAGCACTCCAATCGAATCGTTGTGACGGCCTCTGTTGATAACATCTCGTTTTCCAAGCCCATCAACCACGGTAATGTAGTGACCCTCCAGGCATTCGTGACCCGTGCCTTCAATTCTTCAATGGAAGTTTTTATCCGGGTGATCGCCGAGGACATCCCTTCCGGTAAAAAAACAGAAACCAATACGGCCTTTTTTACTTTTGTGGCCGTCGATCAGACCGGCAGGCCCATTGATGTGTCCGAGGTAGAACCCGAATCGGATGAAGAAAAGGAATTGTACGCAGGTGCCCTGCGCAGGAGGCAATTGCGACTCGTACTTGGCCGGCGAATGAAGCCGGAGGATGCAACAGAACTAAAATCTATTTTCAAATTGGATGCCTGATCATTCACACCTTCCCTGGTTGATACATGAAGAGCTTTTTCGCGTAAACGAAAAGGAAGGGAGTTTTTTGGCAAATCCAGTTGAGAAAAATGTGCCCCCTGTGCCAGAATCGTTACCTCACCATCCCCTGATCGTCACGTCCGCAGAGTTAATGCCGGCAGAAAAAGAGCTGTTGCGGAAAATACTGAAGGCCGTAAATGTGGACGAAGCCGATTTTACCCATTACATAGATAAAACGGGTGCGTGTACCTATACCCGGCATCTCATCTTTGGAGAAGACCTGGCAAAAAAAAATGCCATCACTACCCCTGTCTATCAGCTGCTGGAGGGGCCAGATACATCATCCGTCCTGGTATCGCGTACCCTCTCTCACCTGTTAACCTCGGTGGAAGATAAAACGGCTCTTTGGAACATTTTGAAAAAGTGGTTTGAAATCAACTAATAAAATTGCGGTATACACGGCTATTTTTGGCCCCTATGACGGACTATTGCCCCAGCCAAAGCTGGCCAATGTCGACTACATCTGTTTTACCGATCAGCCATTCCGCTCCAAAACCTGGAAAATCGTCCCCATTACACCTGTTTTTGAGGATTTAACGCGCAATGCCCGGATGATAAAGGTACTACCCCATCGGTATTTGCCTGACTATGAAGTGTCGGTTTTTATGGATGGAAATTTCCTGATATTAAAAGACATCAGTCCGTTGGTCGCCCACGCACTATCGGAAAGGCCAATGGCTATCTTTGACCATAACAAGGTTGTCGATAAGCGAAATTGTATCTACGATGAATACGACGCCATTTTAGCTCTTCAACAACGGAGGGGAAAACTGAAAGATGATCCCGACACAATGAGGCACCAGGTGGAGCGCTACCGGATGGAAGGATATCCCGAGCAAAACGGATTGATTTCGTCCGGTGTCTTGCTACGAAAACACCATGACCCCCACGTCCGGAAAACCATGGAAACCTGGTGGAATGAAATATGTGAGGGTAGCAAGCGAGATCAATTAAGCTTTAATTATGCCGCCTGGAAAAATCAGTTCGATCCTGTTTTGTTACCCTATGATTTGCGAAACAACGAGTTCTTTTACCTCCTGGGCAAACACCGCAAAAACAACCTGGCCAAACTCATCAAATTCCGATTAAAGCGGTTTTTTGGTTTGGGCTAGGGACTCGCTACTTTCCGGGAACATAGATCAGGGAAGGATCCCAGGGATAACGGCCAAATGAACGGCCATACACGGCAATACCCCCGTCCCCTTCTGTCTGTAACCGGATGACTATTTCCCCCATTTTAACGGCACGTTTCCATATATTTTCAGGAATGGCCACTTTTACCTGATACCCGTATGAACCGGCTTCGCGCAGCTTACGATCCTTCAATTGATAATGCCAGGACAATACTCCCCTGTGGTCGGCCGGATCATCGGGCAATACCCGTGATTCCACTTTCTCTCCATTTACAAATAGGGAAATCGTGGATGAAAAATATGTTTCATCCGTCATGGGATAGGAATTGGGGTTTTTGCTTGCCGCCACTTTCCCACCGAGCATGTAATCCACGTTGAGTGTAGTGCCATCATCAGGTAAATCCTTTGCGAAAAGTTCTTTGGCTGACAATTCTGCCAAAAAGTATGTACTTCCGGTTTTTTTCCAGTCGTCGGGAATGCTAAATGTATAATCAAAATACCCTTTACCAGCCCCGTTTACTTTCTTTCCATCAAGAATTTCCCATTGTTTCAGGCTCCAGTCTGATGCCGAAAACTCATTTGGTGCCAGTTGTACACGTTGTGTTTCCGGTGTTGAAGAACCGGAAAGGATATCAAAATGCATAAAATTACGATGCAGCACCCTGCCTTCGGGTGTTTTCACCTGCATTCGAAGTATGGCAAGGCCACCCAAATCGGGCATACGTAAGGCAAGCGTATCCGCATTTCCCTGTATCCAGGGGCGATAGGCCAATGATTGCTGTCCGGAACTATGCACAAAGCTATCGCCCGTAGGCAGGGTCAATTCCAGCTCCCAGTCTAGCAACAGCTTTTCCCCCAGGTCTTCCCCCGTCATGGCCGAAAGCACGAGTGGCAGTTGCACGACCTCACCACCCGAGATGGACATACAGAGTTCTTTTCCTGCCGATAAATAGACCGGACTGTGAAAATCGGCCAATGTCATACCGTTTACCATGTCATCCACACCGGTAAATTTCAGGGTGCGGTCAAAACGCCAATAGCCGTTCCATTCATTGATCACATCATGGTGTTCGGTATAAAGCCAGCCGGCAATTTCAGGAAACTGACGAAAGGCGTTGATCATCCGGTGATAGTCCCAACTCCAGTCAACATCTCCCGTGCTTCCCTCATATCCCCACACATTTCCGCATTCCGAATTGATTTTGGGCTGGGTACCCTGCACAAAACCTTCTTCAAACTGAAACTGACTGCCCGCATAGCTGTTTTCGGAAATGTCCTGCAGGTGCTGCCACCATTCCCAACCTGGCAGATAATCATGAAATGAATTGATATCCGTGCGTGTATGGCCTGCCCCGCAACAAATTGAATTGTCTTCGGCCAGACGCGTATTATCCAGTGATTTGGCTAAATCATACATGGAGGCCACCCATTGCCGGGTTTGCGGCAGGTACAACCAGCTATCCTTTTCTCCCTCGTTTACTTTGGTTCGCAATCCCCACGTTTCATTGAAAAGTGTCCAAGAAAAAATTGACGCATGGTTAAAATCCCGTTTGATCATTTGACGCAGCGTATAGGTGGCTTCCTGTTGCATTTTTGCATCCGGTTCCCCCCAGCTATTGGGCAAATCTGCCATTACCAGTACCCCAAGTTTGTCAGCCCAGTACAATTTTCTGGGTATTTCCACTTTGATATGCGGACGAATTCCATTCAGGCCGATTTCTTTTACCCTGGCTACCTCTTCCTTCATAAACTCGTCGGATGGAAAAGTATAAAATCCATCCGGATGATAGGATTGATCCAACGTAAGCTGTAAATAGACAGGCTCATTGTTTAACCCCACATAGGCAAACTCCGAACCGGGCATGGTAACCACGGATATTTTACGCATCCCGAAATAACTGGACACGGCATCGCTGCCCATTCGTATTGATGCTTCGTACAAATACGGGTCATCCAATGTCCAGAGACGCATACCCGGCAGGGAAATAGCCCCTGATACCTGGTCCGTGCCCTTTTTTGCCTCAAACTGTGCCATTACCATACCCTGAGGAGTGGTAATGGCTATCTCGACAGGGATACCGGATGATGGCTCGCCCAGGTAAGCGGTCACCAGTACTCGCTGTTGATCAATATCCGGTGTAAAATGAACAGCATCCAGGTACTCGTTTCCCCTGGCTTCGAGGTAGACCGTCTGCCAGATCCCACGTGCATTACCGTAGCCCTGCTTTCCATACAGGGTAAAATTCCTTCGTTTGTCATCCGCTTTGATCACCAGGCGATGGGGCCTGCCATCGACAAATGTCTTGGGTATTTCAAATGAAAACGGGAC
>JAOUOM010000213.1 GCA_029880385.1 Cyclobacteriaceae bacterium
ATTGGAATCGCATCGCGAAAACCTCAATGCCCAACTTGAAATTGTAAAAAAACGAAAGGAAGAGTTTGAAAAACTCAAAAACCAGCAAATCACCATCCTCGAAAAAGTTTCCAGCCTTACAGCCGAAGAAGCAAAAAACCAGCTCATCGAGACATTAAAAGATGAAGCTCGGACCGATGCATCGGCCCATATCAAGGAAATAATGGAAGAGGCCAAGCTTACCGCCACAAAAGAAGCCAAAAAAATCGTGCTTCAAACCATTCAGCGGACAGCCACAGAACATGCCATCGAAAACTGTGTCTCGGTATTCAACCTTGAGAGCGACGACATAAAAGGCAAAATCATTGGCCGCGAAGGACGTAATATCCGCACACTGGAGGCGGCAACAGGAGTCGAAATCATCGTAGACGACACCCCGGAAGCCATTATTATTTCCGGTTTTGATCCGGTTCGCAGGGAAATCGCAAGGTTATCATTGCATCGTCTGGTACAGGATGGCCGTATCCATCCGGCCCGGATCGAAGAAGTAGTCGCCAAAACCCGAAAAAACATAGACGAAGAAATCGTGGAAATTGGCGAACGTACCGTCATCGACCTGGGCATCCATGGCATTCACCCCGAACTAATTAAAATGATCGGACGCATGCGTTTCCGTTCGTCGTACGGTCAAAACCTGCTCCAACACTCACGCGAAGTAGCCAAGCTGTCCGCCACCCTGGCTGCCGAACTGGGTCTGAACGCCAAACTGGCCAAGCGCGCGGGACTACTGCACGACATAGGCAAAGTGTGGCCCGAAGAACCCGAAACACCCCATGCCATCCTGGGAATGGAGCTGGCAAAAAAATACAAGGAAAACGCAGAAGTGTGCAACGCCATTGGTGCCCACCACGATGAAATAGAAATGACATCCCTGATATCGCCTATCATCCAGGCATGTGATGCTATTTCAGGTAGCCGTCCAGGTGCACGCAGGGAGGTAATGGAATCATACCTCCGAAGACTAAAAGACCTGGAAGAACTGGCCCGCAACTTTGATGGTGTCAATAAATGCTATGCCATCCAGGCAGGTCGCGAACTACGGGTAATCGTAGATGCGGAAAATGTCACGGATCAGCAGGCAGGGGATCTCTCGTTCAATATTTCACAAAAAATAGAAAAGGACATGCAGTATCCAGGCCAGATTAAAGTAACGGTAATCCGTGAAACACGCGCCATTTCATTTGCCAAATAATATCCACCATCCCCCAGACTATAAAAATGGTTCTTGTGTATACAAGAACCATTTTTATTATCTATTGCACATCTTTTATTTTCAGCGCTCTAATTTCACAACATTTCGTTGGAATCTGCACTCCTTCGGGCTATGAAAAAAACATAACTCATTGATTTGTATGCCAATAAGTGGATAATTCCCTTGCGATCAAAAACATATTTATCTCATAATAGTTTATTACATGACAGTGGTGAAAGGAGGTAAATGATTTTGTTTTATATGCATTAGTTTTATGTTTGAAGCATTTCCGAGTAAATTGTTTTCTCATGGTACGTAAGACACACCTGTTTTTAATGATTTTCCTTATTTTAAAAACAGTCTGGCTAGGTGCACAAGATCGATCTTTTTATCAGTTTTCAATCGAAGATGGGCTTTCACAAAACACAATACTAGCCGTACACATTGATCATCGTGGCTTTTTATGGGTTGGAACCCGTGATGGGCTAAATCGATATGATGGCAACGAATTTCAGGTTTTTCAAAAAACAATTGGAGACAGTTCGAGTCTTCTTTCAAGTAATATCAGCACAATTTTTGAAGACAACCAACACAACCTTTGGATAGGCACTGAAGGAGGAGGTATTAGCCTTTTTGATGAATACAATGAAACTTTCCAAACCTATTTACCGCTGGGAAGGAGTCATATTTTTTCCATTCATCAAAGCCCGGATGGCTTGCTCTGGCTCGGTACAGAGGATGGCCTGGTACGAATGGATCCAAACACAATGGAATTTTGGTTGGATGACCAGGTACCATCCGGAATAGTTGGAAATATCATCAATGAATCAGACAATGAATTATGGGTTTCGGTTTCTGGCCAAGGATTATATTTATATGACACACAGACAGGTATCAAAAAATGGTATGCCTCTGATATTTCTGCAGACGTAAAGATCGGAACAGAACAAATCACTACCCTTTTCAAAGACAGCTATGGATACTTGTGGGCGGGCACCCATGGAGATGGGGTGTACGTAATTGACAAGAATGAAAAACCAAAACATTTTTCGACCATAACAACTCCTAAACTTGCCAACGATATTATCTATGATATTCAGGAATATCGAGGAAAAATATGGCTGGGAACAGATGGAGGAGGGATTAATATTCTCGACCACAACCCTACTTCTGTAGAATTCGTCTCCTATAGTTCCAAAAATCCTGACGGCTTGCCCAGCAATGTTGTCAATGTATGCTATCTCGATCCAAGAGGTAAATTATGGGTGGGCACTTTTGATGGAGGATTATGTCTCTATAATGAGAAAGGAAAACGATTTTTTCACTATGAACATAATCCTTATCAACAAAGCAGTCTTCCTCACAATTCGATTCTCAGTTTTTTAAATGTGAATCATGACAACATCTGGATTGGAACAGATGGAGGAGGATTGACCCGTTTTAACCCTTCGGATCAATCTTTTTCCGAAATAAGTAGCATTGGAGATAAGGTGGTAAAATCACTTTCAACCGATGCGAAAGGAAATATTTGGGTCGCCACATTACCAGGCAGTCTGTACCAACTTACTGATGATGGAAAAATTATTAAAAAACTTACGCATGAGAAAGGAAACCCGGCTACCCCATCACACAAAAACCTGTGGGTTTTGTATCCGGACAGTGACGGAATGATCTGGATTGGGTATTTCGATGGAGGACTTGACAGATTTAACCCTGTTTCCGGTATTTTTGAAAATTTTCTGAATGACCCGACTGACAATTCTTCTCTCAGTCATAACCGGATTTCTGCAATCACTGAAGATGCCAATAGAAATATTTGGATAGGTACAAAAGGCGGAGGATTGAACCGGTATAACCGTTCAACCAACACATTTGAAATAATTGCCTTTGATCCCAATGACACTACAAGCCTGCCCTCGAATGAAATCCACGATCTTTTTGTTAGCAAATCTGGTGCGCTGTGGATTGGTACCCATGGAGGAGGCCTATGCCGAATAGATCAGGGAAAATTGAATCGTCCACTCAATTCACTGCTGCTCCCCAATGTGATTTATTCCATCGAAGAGGATGATGCCGGATTTCTTTGGTTAGGCACTAATGATGGACTGGTCATGTATATGCCTGGCAGTGGAGAATACCATAAATTTTCCAAAGACGATGGGCTACAAAGTCGTGAGTTTAAGGAAGGTGCCAGTCTGTTTTCAAATCAAACGATGTATTTTGGAGGAATAAAAGGGTTCAATCAATTTTTTCCTTCCAAAATTTGGCTTAATACGGATCAGTCAAATATCGTATTAACACAATTTCAAGTTAATGGAATAAAAGAATATCCAGCAAAGGAAAATCCCAGATTGACCAAACCCATTTATGACACACGGCAATTAACATTATTGGCATCCGACAAAAACTTTAGCCTTCACTTTTCATACCTAAATTACCTGTTGCCTTTAAAAAATCAATTTTCATATATACTGGAAGGCGTTGATCAACAGTGGAGCCCTTATAATTCTAACCATTCGGCCAATTACACAGATTTGAAACCCGGCAACTACTTATTTAAAGTAAAGGCAGCAAACAACGATGGTCAACGGAGTAATGAAATATTGACCATTAAAATCACAAAGGAAGCCTATTGGTGGGAACAGAGATGGATACGGGCTTCCATTGTATTGCTGTTCCTTATTATTTTCTCCTCAGCACTATACTCACGCACAAGGTTTTTGAAAGCCCAGCGAAATAAATTAACAGATCTCATCCACAAACGCACACTAAAAATCGAAAATCAAAAAGAAGAAATTCTGCAGGAAAACCGAAAACTCAGTGAATCATTTGATAACCTCCTCTCGCAACAGGAACAATTGATTGAAGCCGAAAAAATGGCCTCAATCGGCGTGCTTGTAGCCGGACTTGCGCACGAACTAAATAATCCGCTCAACTTTATAGGGGGCGTGATCCGCCCAATGGAATTGAATCTTCGGGATATAAAATCCCTAATTCCCGAACCAATCCCGGAACTGCAGGAAATTTTTGATGAAATGGAGATTTTGATGAAAGACGTCACAAACGGCACTCGCCGTGCCACGGAGATCATCGAAAAACTTATGGCCGTATCTCCGGAAATGAACAATACCAAACGTATGGAATTCGATCTGTCGGAAATCTTACGAACGGCAACGGAAAACATTAACCGATCCTATAAAAACGTACAAATAAACTATACGATACCTTCCCCCGTATTTATCACCTCAAACCCAATCGAGATTACACAGGTATTTTATAATATTATTAAAAACGCTGTAGAGGCCGTAAAGCAAAGCAATGGTCAAGTGTGGATATCATCAGACAATTGGGAAAACCAGGTCACCATTTATATCCGTGACAATGGCATAGGGATTTTAAAGGAAAAACTCAACGTCATCTATGATCCCTTCTACTCCACAAAAATGGAAGGAAATGCCAAAGGATTGGGTCTATTTATTGCTTATACATTGTTAAAAAAAAACAGGGGAAATATCAATGTGGTAAGCAAAATTGGTGAAGGAACTATTTTTTCTGTGTCTTTACCCAAAACATCAAAAAACTAGTCATTGGATCAGATATGGAATCATTAGTTCATGCAGGACGGACCTGTCCATGGTTTGGTATTCGATTAAAAAAGTGACGACTTCTTCCCTAAAACCCAGTTTTCGGGCTAATTGCCGGACAAAAAACGCCTCATCATCTTCTATCCTGCGGTCAGCCATGACAACCAAAACACTGTCCAGTAATAAATCAGCCTTTTGAACCAGGTTCATTGGCACCAGGCTTTCTTTCATATTTGGATGCCTGAAAACTTCTTCGATTTCATCCACTGTCGCGCCATGATCCAGCCCAATTTTCATAATGGACGCTCTCTCCGAGTCCGTAAAAATCTCATCAACCAGTGCAAGCTGGACGAGGATATGAAGTTTCTTCTGTAAAAGATAGTCCATAAG
>JAOUOM010000189.1 GCA_029880385.1 Cyclobacteriaceae bacterium
ACCGTTTGTAAACGTTTGTAGTCGTTTGTAAACGTTTGCACACGGATAAAAACGCAACTTCGATTTATGGCGATGAAGCTAACGGTTGTTTGTGTCATTTCCAAAAAAAACGAATCAAAACTGATCTTGAAAACGTCAACTGCCGCACGCTTTCAAGATGTGGCGTTCCACATCCCCTTACCCTCTCTGGAACCTACGCACCCCCCTGCTAAATACCCTGCCGTAGTGGGTGGCCACTCCCCGTTGGTGATAACACCTACAGGGACGGCGGACACGGATCAGGCGGAGCCTTTGGAAAGTTTGAAACTTTCCAAAGGCTTTTTTGCCCATTAGTCGGAATCTGAAGTAAAGAGCCCAAATGCCTGCA
The DNA here is from genome assembly GCA_029880385.1 of Cyclobacteriaceae bacterium. GTDB lineage: Bacteria > Bacteroidota > Bacteroidia > Cytophagales > Cyclobacteriaceae > JAOUOM01. The sequence goes on from JAOUOM010000189.1 coordinate 368, forward strand.
AATCAGCCCCGGCAGCAGCGGCATCCTTTCCGTTGCGGTAGCGGCGGCGGGTCGGCCAGGAAAGATACAGCGGATGACGGGTAGCCCCGGTGCCCGGGTGCCTGCCCCGGCCGCTCCGTAAAAACGGCTGCGACCAGGCAAACGAACGTACCAACCACTGGTGGAAGGATGGCTTCAGAAAAAAGAATAGCATGGGTTTTATCATTATCTTGGCCGTGAGAAGGGAGAAAATACGGACGGTTTCCCCCTCATACTAAACCAAACCCTGTTGCACGATGAAAAAACTAACTTTATTAATCTGCTGGCTGCCTTTTTTGGCATTTTCGCAAGATACGAGCCGCAAAATCGAATTTCCCGACGTGGACGGCTACCTCACCCTGGTCACCGACCTGCACATTCACACGGTTTTCTCTGACGGGAGTGTGTGGCCGGATATACGGGTCCAGGAGGCACTTTTTGACGGGGTGGATGCCATTGCCCTGACCGAACACCTGGAATACCAGCCCCACCGGGCCGACATCCCCCATCCGGACAGAAACCGATCGTACGAGCTGGCACTGGAATATGCCAAAAATAAAGAGCTGATCGTAATACGAGGTGCCGAAATCACACGATCTATGCCGCCAGGCCATAGCAATGCCATCTTTATAAAGGACGCCAACAAACTCCTGATCGACGACCCGCTGGAGGTATTTCGGGAAGCCAAACGACAGGGAGCCTTTGTCTTTTGGAACCACCCACACTGGCCGGCTCAACAAAAAGACGGCATAGCCACACTTTCGGATCTTCACAAACAGTTGATAGCCGAAAACCTGCTGGATGGCATAGAGGTAGTGAATGAAGGTACGTACTCCGATGAGGCGTTGCAAATTGCCCAATCGGACAAACTGGCCATTATGGGTACTTCGGATATTCATGGTCTGATCGACTGGATGTTTGATGTGCCGACAGGCGGCCATCGTCCTGTGACTCTGGTACTGGCGCGTGAACGAACAGAAGCCTCGATCAGGGAGGCCTTGCTGGCGGGCCGTACCATTGCGTGGTTTAAAAACAACCTGATCGGAAATGAAGCTAACCTTGCTCCCCTGCTACGGGCGAGTATACGGGTCACTTCGGCCATCTACCAGGACAATACGGATGTGCTGCAGGTAACTGTACAAAACGTATCGGATGCACGCTTTATCCTGCACAACAAAAGTGAATATACCCTGCATGAATCGACGGATGTGGTGGAACTGGCACCCCAATCGAGCGTGGTTTTGTGGGTGAAGACCAAAAAGCGGCTAAACAAGGCCGATCTGCCGTTCGAGGTACTGAATGCCCTGACTGCCCCCGGCACACATCCGAAAATCAGTCTGTCGGCAACCGTGAATGGAAACTAAAGGTCAAATATCCAAAAAAGCGGCGCCCCGGACCAATGGTCCGGGGCGCCGCTTTTTATCATCCGGAGGCAAAACCGGCTACTTTACCAGTTTCTTGTATTTAATCCGCTTGGGAGCCTCATCACCCAGTCGTTTTTTGCGATTTTCCTCATAATCCGAAAAGTTTCCTTCAAACCAGTACACGTTGGAATTGCCCTCAAATGCCAGGATGTGGGTCGAAATCCGGTCGAGGAACCACCGGTCGTGTGAAATCACAACGGCACAGCCCGCAAAATTATCAAGGCCTTCTTCCAGTGCCCGCAATGTATTGATATCCAGGTCATTGGTGGGCTCATCGAGCAGGATAAGGTTGGAGCTTTTCTTGAGGGTGAGTGCCAGGTGCACACGGTTGCGCTCACCACCCGACAAATCGCCTACTTTTTTTGACTGATCGGTCCCGCCAAAATTAAACCGGCTCACATATGCCCGTGCATTGATTTCACGGTCGCCGAGACGAATGATTTCATTGCCTTCGGAAATCGTCTCAAAGACGGTCTTGTTAGGATCCAGGTAGTCATGTTCCTGATCCACGTACGACATTTCCACCGTGGGCCCTACTTCGAACGAACCCATATCCGGCGTTTCCTTGCCAGTGATCAACTTGAACAACGTGGATTTACCGGCACCATTTGGCCCGATCACACCTACAATACCGCCCTGTGGCAACTGAAACGTGAGGTTCTCAAACAATATTTTCTCGCCATAGGCTTTGGAAACTCCCTTTACTTCAATCACTTTGGCCCCCAGTCGTGGCCCAGGCGGAATGTACAATTCCAACTGTGCTTCTTTTTCCTTTCCCTCCTGTCCCAACAGTTTTTCGTAGGCAGACAAACGTGCTTTGGCCTTGGCCTGACGGCCTTTGGGGCTCATACGTACCCAGTCAAGTTCGCGCTCCAGTGTTTTTTGTCGTTTCGACTCGGTTTTCTCTTCCTGGGCCAGTCGTTTTTGTTTTTGCTCCAGCCAGCTCGAATAATTTCCCTTCCAGGGAATCCCCTCTCCCCTGTCCAGCTCTAGAATCCATCCGGCCACATTGTCTAGGAAATAACGGTCGTGCGTAACGGCTATCACCGTTCCTTTGTACTGCTGGAGGTGTTGTTCCAACCAGAGGACGGACTCGGCATCGAGGTGGTTGGTTGGTTCGTCCAGTAGCAACACATCGGGTTCCATCAACAATAGCCGACAAAGTGCCACTCGTCTTTTTTCACCACCCGACAGGTTTTTGATGAGCACATCTTCGGGTGGGGTACGCAGGGCATCCATGGCGCGCTCCAGTTTACTGTCCAGTTCCCAGGCCCCGACATGATCCAGCTTGTCCTGAACCTCCCCTTGTTTCTGGATCAGTTTATCCATTTTATCGGGATCGGCCAGTACGTCAGGATCAGCAAACTTTGCGTTAATGGCTTCGTACTCATCGAGCAGGTCGGTCACATCCTTTACGGCTTCTTTTATTACCTGAATGACCGTTTTGTCAGGATCCAGTTTGGGTTCCTGCTCCTGCATACCCACGGAATAGCCCGGAGAAAAAACCACTTCGCCCTGATAATCCTGATCGCTACCGGCAATTATTCGCAAAAGTGAGGATTTACCTGCGCCATTCAACCCCAAAACCCCTATCTTGGCACCGTAAAAAAAAGATAGGTGGATGTTTTTAAGTACTTGTTTTTTAGGAGGATAAATCTTGTTTACCCTCGACATTGAGAAAATGATCTTTTCGTCTGACATGCTATTTATTTGTGAATCCGTCGAATATACACGATTTTCGTTATGTTAATTAATTGAAACGTTTGTGAACACAAAAGAAATTCCCTTTGGCCAAATAACCGAAAATAAAATTTACCTGCATGCATGGGGCGACCATCCGCAACGGGAAATCGGAGAGGTAAAGGATGGAAATGAAGATGCCTCGATCCAGTATTTTGTACTGCGGTACGAAGAGTTGGATGGGAAAATTACGGAAATCGAAACCCGGATTGAACAAGCGGAAAACAAGGGCAGTTTTTTGATGAAATTGCTTCATTTAAAAGAAAGTCTTGCCAGTCATGACGGACTGGGCGATTACCAGGCCCTGGCCCTGCGACTTGACAACCAAATTTCACTGTTACAGGAAATTGTGGAGAAAAACAGGCTCAAAAACTCTGAAATAAAAAAAGAGCTGCTCGAAGAGGTAAAGCAAGCCGTGGAAATGGTAAACTGGAAAGAGGCTACCGAAAAAATAACCGATATCCGCCTGCGCTGGATCAAAACCGGCAATGCCACAGACGATGAAAATCAGGCACTGGAAGAAGAGTTCTGGCCATACATCAACCAGTTTTATGAACGAAAGAAATCTTTTTATGAAGATAAAATAAGGCTGGCCGCCCATTTTGAAAAGAAATACAGGGAAATCATCGAAGAAGCCCGCGAGGCAAAGTCACTTTTTGGCTTTAAGCAAAAGGAGTTTATCCAGTCTTTGAAAAACCGATGGAAAGAAAACGGATCGGTACTACCGGAAATCTACCTGCCGCTCCAGGAAGAATTCACACGTGTATTAAAGGAAGTCGTCAAAAAACCCGAACCGGGGCAAAGGCTGAAGGATATTGCATGGAAAGTAGACAAATTCATTACAAACCATCAACGCCCCAACATCCATGAACTAAAGGCCTTACAGGGGGAGCTAAAAAAGATGTTCCTGAAACGTCCCGACGAAAAACAACTCCGCTACAAAATCAACGGCCACCTGATGCAGCTGATCGAACTGGATTTTGTGGAAAAAATCTGTTTCAAAAAATTCAGGGACTATCCGAAAAAAAGCGATTCGGAAAAAGCGGAATGCAAAACCATCGTTATCCAGGATCTGCTGGATCGGGACAAAGCCGAACTGACCCTGTTCGAACAAAACCTGGAAAAATTCAAAAGCTATGACCCCAAGGTCAACCAGATGATGGATAAAAAATTAAACTATCAGCGTCAGAAGATTGAATTGAAGGAAAAGCTACTCAGGGAACTTTCCAGGTAGATTTTCCGTAGGCTTTATTGCCCGAAGGCAGGACTGAAATTTGCGAAATATCTCAGGTTCACCAGGTAAGGGTTTGAATTTTCAATTAAAATTCTATTTTTGCACGATTATTTAAACGACCCTAAATTTTACTACTATGTACTGGACGTTAGAATTAGCTTCTTACCTTGAAGACGCTCCCTGGCCCGCCAGCAAAGACGAATTGATTGATTTTTCAATTCGATCAGGAGCACCACTCGAAGTAGTAGAGAACCTTCAGGAACTGGAAGATGATGGTCAGCCTTATGAGAATATCGAGGAAATATGGCCTGATTACCCAACAAAAGAGGATTTCTTCTTTAATGAAGATGAATATTGATAGTTAATTAACCCTGACCTGAATTAGTCAGGGTTTTTTCTTTCAAATAAGCCGCAGCAAGTTGCAAATCTTCCTGCGTCGTGATTTTGATGTTTTGATAACTACCATCCAGCAAGTGTACCGGGTAGCCGGCATGTTCCACCACACTGGCATCATCGGTAAACGATTCTTTTTCTTCCTGCTGATAAGCATCCATCAGCCAACTGGCCCGAAATACCTGGGGAGTCTGTACCAGCCGATACAACGACCTGTCCTGTGCCAGCGACCTGTCACCCGAAAGCACCCGTATCGAATCCTTGACAGGGACTGATACAACGGCTGATCCGATTTCATCTGCCTGTCGA
>JAOUOM010000190.1 GCA_029880385.1 Cyclobacteriaceae bacterium
TGTACCATTCCTGTAGGGTACGGACACCATCGCCCGATGCACCCTGATTACCCATTTGGGTGACTACCTTGTATTTTTTAGCGGCTTCGGTAAGCATGCGGGCTTCATAGATATCGTGTGTGAGCGGCTTTTGGACATACACGTGCTTGCCCAGTTGCATGGCGGCCATGGCCTGTACGGCGTGGTTGTGGTCAGGAGAAGAAACGGATACGGCATCAATGTTTTTATGTTCTTTCGACAACATTTCGCGGTAGTCACGGTAATACTTGGCATCGGGGAAGCGTTCACGTGACCGTTGGGCTCTCCGGTCGTCCACATCACAAAGGAAAGCGACCTTGGTGTGTTTACTTTCTGCAAATCCGGTAAGGTCACTTGCTCCTTTTCCTCCCACTCCTATTCCGGCCACATACAGGGTATCACTGGGAGGGATAAAATTTTTGCCACCCAACACAAACCGGGGAACAATAGTAAATGCAGCACCAGCCAGGCCTGCTTTTTTGATAAAGTCCCTTCGTGAGGAAGGGGATGCTGGTTGTTTGTCGATCTTCATTTTAGTATCGGATTAATAAAAAAAATAAAGATAGATAAAATGAACGCTTTTATTGGGCTTATCCGATCCTACCCCAAATGTTCTCCTGTTTTTTTTGTGACTCGAGGAATGAACGTACCATGGCATGGTGGGGCTGGGTCAGCTCCGGGTCATGTTTGAGGATGTCAATGGCGGCGTTTCGCGCCAGTTGCAGGATTTCACCATCACGGGCCAGATCGGCGAGCCTGAGTTCGAGTGCCCCACTTTGCCGTGTACCCATCAGGTCACCCGGTCCGCGGAGTTTGAGGTCAGTCTCTGCGATTCGGAAGCCGTCATTGGTTTCGACCATGGCCTGAATACGGACTTTGGCTTCTGCACTGAGCTCGTATGAAGTCATTAAGATACAATGAGATTGTTCTGCACCCCGGCCGACACGTCCCCTGAGCTGGTGAAGTTGGGAAAGGCCAAACCGCTCCGCATTTTCGATGACCATCACACTGGCATTGGGCACATTTACGCCCACTTCGATCACGGTGGTAGCCACCATAATTTTGGTTTCACCTTTTACAAAACGGCGCATTTCCCAATCCTTGTCTTCCGCTTTCATACGACCGTGAACAATGGAAAGGGGGAAATCAGGAAATCTGCGTGCAACACTTTCATAGCCATCCATCAGGTCTTTGTAGTCGAGTGTGGCAGACTCCTCGATCAGGGGATAGACGATGTAGGCCTGTCTGCCTTTGCGTATTTCTTTTTCCACAAAATCAAACATGCGTATACGCTGGGAGTCGCGCATATGTAGGGTATGGATTGGTTTTCGGCCGGCGGGCAATTCGTCGATAGTAGAAATATCCAGGTCACCATAGAGGGTCATGGCCAATGTGCGGGGGATGGGTGTGGCTGTCATGACCAGTACGTGTGGTGGCAGCCCCTCATTTTTTTGCCATAGTTGTGCACGTTGTGCCACTCCAAACCGGTGTTGTTCGTCGATGACGGCCAGGCCCAGGTGATGAAATTTTACGGATTCTTCGATAAGGGCGTGTGTACCTACCAGGATGTGGATTACCCCGGTCTCCAATGCAAGCAAAAGCTTTTTTCGCTCTGCCGACCGGGTAGATCCCGTGAGCCGGGCAATTCGGATGCCCAGGGGCTTGGCGTATTGCTGTAGCCCTTCATAATGCTGTTCGGCTAGAATTTCGGTAGGGGCCATAAACGCACACTGCGTTTGGTTGCTGATGGCGATGAGCATGCACAGGAAGGCGACCATTGTTTTGCCACTCCCTACATCGCCCTGTACCAGCCGGTTCATCTGCTTTCCCGAGCGAAAATCGCTGTAGATTTCCCTGATGACCTTTTTTTGGGCATTGGTGAGTTCAAACGGGAGGTGATCTGCATAAAATGTGTGGAGTAGTTGACTGTTGTCAAAAAGGAGCCCATTGTATTTTTCTGTACGGGTAAGCTTGAGTTTTATCAACCGCAACTGGATGAAAAACAGCTCTTCGAATGTAAGACGAAACCGTGCTTTTTGCAGCAATTGGGCATCCTGAGGGAAATGTATCTGGCTCAGGGCCGATTTTTTTTCGACAAGTCGTAACGAAGCGATCAGTGTAGACGGCAGGTTTTCGTAAAGATGGGGCAGGCTTTCGGCCAACAGCATCTTTATCATTTTGCTGATTGCTTTGCTGTCGATGTATTTTTTTTTGAGTTTTTCAGTACCGGGGTATACGGGCTGAAGGAATGGGGCCGTGGCGGCACTTTCTGTGTAGGGGCTCAACTCCGGATGAGCGATATTCAGAATGCCGCCAAAGCGAGCAGGTTTTCCATAGGCAATGTACACTGCCCCGGGCTTGATTTTCTCCTGTACCCACCGGATGCCCTGAAACCAAACCAGATCCAAGCGGCCGGTCTCGTCTTCGAAAGTGCCTACAAGACGCTGCCTCCGTCCTGCCCCTACCGTTTGTAGTTTTTTGAGTCGGCCAATGATTTGTGCTGCCGGCAGGTTTTCGTGTGTTTCGGCAATTTTATAAAAGCGCGTACGGTCTTCGTAGCGAAACGGATAAAACGCAAGAAGGTCACCATATGTGAAAAGTCCGAGTTCTGTTGCCAGCAGTTCGGCACGCTGTGACCCCACACCGCGCAGGTATTCAAGAGATTTATCGAAGAACCCGGGCATGTGACAAAACTAAAAAAATGTTTTGGCTTGCCGTTGTTTAAATGGGAACGTTCACATGACGCTCGGCGTGGTATGACGAGCGAACCAATGGGCCGGACTCCACGTATTTGAGCCCACGCTTTAAACCCTCTTCTCTGTAGGCAGCAAATTGGTCGGGATGGATAAATTCGGCGACTTCTATGTGCATTTTGGTGGGCTGCAGGTATTGTCCCAGGGTTAGAATATCCAGGCCATTTGCGGCCAGGTCGTCCATGGCTTTGTGCACTTCGTCTGTAGTTTCGCCTAATCCGAGCATTATTCCGGATTTGGTACGTTTGCCAAACTCTTTGGTGCGTTTGATTTGCTCAAGGCTTCGTTCGTATTTGGCCTGTGGCCTTACCTGTCGGTAAAGACGCGCTACTGTTTCCATGTTGTGTGAGACGACTTCCTGTCCTCCTTCGATCATGCGGATAAGTGCGTCCCAGTTTGATTTGGTATCGGGAATTAATGTTTCGATAGTGGTCGCAGGACTTTGTTCTTTTACTAATACCACGGTCTGGTACCAGATTTCGGCTCCTTTATCTTTAAGTTCGTCGCGGTTTACAGATGTGATAACGGCGTGCTTTACGCCCATGGTTTTGATGGCTTCAGCAACTCGTGCCGGCTCTTCAAGGTCATATTCGGGGGGTCGGCCAGTGGCGACAGCACAGAAGGTGCAGGAACGCGTACACACATTGCCCAATATCATGAAGGTAGCCGTTCCTGCTCCCCAGCATTCACCCATATTGGGGCAGTTGCCACTTTCACAGATGGTGTGGAGTTTGTGGTGATCCACGATTTTTCGCACGTTGGCATATTCTTTCCCAACGGGGAGTTTCACACGCAGCCAGTCCGGTTTTTTTGTCCGGGTGATGGTTTCTGGTTTTATGACGGGGAGTTTGATCATTTAAATGGTTCAGCCAAGATGCAAAGAAAAAGCGTAAAGTATGTATGGCCAACTTAAGGACAAATTATCTGCGTTTGCCGGAGAAAAATGTGAAATAGGCAGAGGGATAAAATGCCCGGTTTCTTTGTGTAGGGATAATGATCGCTTTGCGTGCATAGAGCTCGGCCAGAAGGCCGATTTCAATCGCCATCACATGGTCACGAAATGTACCAAATTCAAAAGAAAGGGAATATTTGCCATTGACACCGGGCATTAATTTGGCCTGGTCCAGATGGCTGTAAAATCGCTGGGATCCGTGCAGGGCTTCCGGGGAAGGATAGGTATTGGGATCATAGGGTCGGTAATCGCCTCCTGATGTTAGTACATAATAGGGGGTTTCGATCCCAATGGACAGACCTCCCGCAAATCCCGTATTGATCTGGACTCCCTGCTGTGTGGCTTTCCTGAAAACAACCCGATCCAGGCCATATTGCATCCGCACGGAAAGCAGGTAATTTTGTTTGCCCCAAATATAGGATGCTCCTGTCTGGGGGGATTCGTATTTTTGCTCCATGGGATGGCGCACATTTATCAGCTCCAGCCCGAATGTTTGAAAAAGATTTTCGGACTTTTCTATGCCATACCGTAACACAAACCCGCCGATCAGGCCACTGTTTGTGTTTTTGTTGATTCCGTATAAAAACTCATGCCGGTATTCATAGTCAGGTTCAAACTGACCGAATGCCAGCAGGGGAAAAAGACAGATAAGCAGATAGAACGTTCGTTTGACCATAGCATACGGGTATCTTTGTTCCTAAAGATAACGTAAAGGCAAAAGTAATGATTTGTTTATGCATATAAAATCTGAATACCTCGGTCAGCTCCGTACGGAGGCCACCCACGTTAAGTCCGGAGAACGACTACTTACCGATGCACCAACGGATAACCACGGAAAGGGGGAAACATTTTCGCCAACAGATCTGGTGGCAGCTTCCCTGGCCTCCTGTATGATGACCATTATGGGCATCGAAGCCCAAAAATTAGGCTTCGATGTGACGGGACTATCGGCAGATACGCAAAAAATAATGAAAAACGACCCCCGCACCATCTCGGCCATACGGATTGTATTTCACTGGCCTGAACCGGGTGTGCCGACAGAAAAACTTGCCCATCTCAAGGAAAAAGCTCTTTCCTGTCCGGTAGCATTGTGTTTGCATCCCTCCGTCAGGCAGGAGGTCACCTTCGATTTTTAATTCTGAGAATTTTTGATAGCGGCTGCTATTTCCTGGAAATCAATGCCAAAGTGACTTTCGTCGTAAATGCATTTGCCATTTTGAATGACAAGTGCCTGCGGTGATTGATGGTATACACCAAACACATCAGCAACGGCATTTGAGGTTTCCCTGAAGCGGATCAAATCCAGGTAATAGGGCTTTGCTCCGGGCACAGCATCTTTGTTCCAGTTTCGCTGGAACCGGTCAAGTGCTGCACTGCTTATGGAACAGCGGGTGCTATGTTTAAAAATTATGACGGGATGGTTTTTTGATTCGGCCTGGAGTTGAGCCAGGAGGTCAGGGTGTTCTAAAGGATGCCAATTCATTAATTATTCCAAATTTCTTTTTCTTTCCTATCAAATTTCGGTTTCGAAACTTTTTCAGTAACAGCATCTGGCTGGACTTTGTTCCCATTGATTCGTGAAATGAATAAATTCCATTTCCTCATGCTATTTCGCACCATCTTGCTTTCGACATGAAGTGCATCTTTATATTCTATACTATGGTGCGCACCATCGGGTTTCTTTTGTTTCTGGCTCAATGGGCCGACAAAAGTGGCGGGGGTTCCGAAAAACGGGACGT
>JAOUOM010000191.1 GCA_029880385.1 Cyclobacteriaceae bacterium
GTACAGGTACTAGGGACTTCCTTTACCATATCCGATACCAAAGACAAGGTCACCGTATATGTAGAAGAAGGCCGGGTAGCTTTCTCAACCAAACATTCAAAAGCCACACTATTGCCCGGTTTCGAAAGCATATTGGAGAAATCCACAGGGAAAATCTCGGTAACCTCAACGGGTGATGTCAATCAACTGGCATGGGTACGAAAAGAATTTCATTTCCAGGACCAAACCCTCGGTCAGGTACTGGAAACACTTCAGGATCACTATGCTGTACAAATTTCATTGGAAAATTTATCAAGTGAAAAATGTACGGTGACGGGTAAATTCCCGACCGGGTCGCTCCCCGATATCCTGAATTCAATCGCTTCCGTATTGGAACTCACAATCGAGTTATCAGAAAATCAATACCTGATAAGAGGAAAAGGCTGCTAAACATCCCTTATTTTTACGCTATGCCACCGAAAGTGTGACACCATGCGTACAATTTTATTGCTGATTTTTTTCCTGCTTTTTTCCTACACCACGCACGCCCAGGATATGGACAAGCAGGTACGTGTCGATTCTACCCATGAATACGCACTGCCCGAGCTGTTTGACTACCTGATTTCATTTGAAAACGTACCGTTGGTCTTTAGCAAAGGGCAATTTGCCAATACCCGATTTCAGCCGCTTCGTTCCTTGTATTCCGTACGTGGGTTATTGGATGAACTTCGGGCAATCAACGTGCAATACGAAATCATGTACGGATCGGTATTGCTGCGAAACACGCGAAAAAACCAAAAAGCAGAAGCCACTCTCACGGGCTTTGTCCGGGATGCTGAATCCGGCGAGGCTTTGATCGGTGCGACCATTCAGCGCAAGGATTCAATTGCCGGAACATCTTCCAATAGCTATGGGTTTTATTCACTTAGTTTCCCCATCGGCACCTACGTTTTCGTGGCCAGCTATGTAGGGTACCAACCGGTAGAATTCACCGTCGATTTGCAATCGAACATAGGGAAAAACCTTCTTTTGGCACCGGAAACAACCGAACTGGAAGAAGTAATGGTAGTTTCCCGTCAGAAAGACCATAATGTAAGCAGCAAAATACCGGGAACCCATACAATGGAATACGAAGAAAAAGGGCAAATCCCGTATTTTCTGGGCGAAGTGGACATTTTGCAGGAATCATTGCTACTGCCGGGGATTCGTACCCTGGGCGAAGATGCCAGTGGGCTAAACGTACGTGGGGGTGACATAGACCAAAACCTGATTTTACTTGACGATGCTGTCATTTACAATCCCAATCATTTTTATGGACTGATCTCCGTATTTAATCCCGAAGCGGTAAACCAGGTACACGTACTCAAAGGCTATATCCCTCCTGTATATGGTGGCAGGGCTTCTTCGGTCATCAACATCCATCAGCGGGAGGGAAACGATCAAGACTACCATTTGTCGGGTGGAATAGGTCTGGTATCTGCCCGTGCGGTGGTGGAGGGGCCGATCGTAAAAGACAAAAGTTCCTTCATCGTGTCAGCTCGGCAGTCATTGTTTGACTTGTCGCTTAACAACAAATTGTTTTCGGGTATCACGGATAGCCGGACGTCCTTTCATGACCTGAATATGAAAGTAAACTGGAAAGCAAACCAGAAAAACACGTTTTACATATCCGGCTATTCGGGTGACGACCGTAATACAACGGCATTTGACGCAATAAGAAGATGGGGAAACCGTACGTTCACAACCCGCTGGAACCACACGTGGAATCCGAAATTTTTTTCCCACGTATCGTATGTCATCAGTGATTACAATCATAAAATTGTGGATCCTGTGGAAGCAGGTAGTTTCATCGGTCGTTCAAACATTACCGACCATGCACTGAAAATCGAGCAACAATACCATGACTCCCCGTCTTCATTGCTTGAGTTTGGCGGAAAAATGACCTATCATCGCCTCACGCCGGGCGACCTTATCCCCTTCGACACACTCACCAGCTCAACCAATCCCTTATACCTTGACGAAGAACACGGTCTGGAATATGGCATTTACCTGAGTCACGAGCAGGACTTTACTCCCCGGCTGGGTATGCATTATGGCATGCGGTATTCCGGTCTCATTTCATTTGGGCCGGGTAATATATATCTGTATGAGGAGGGAAAGCCCAAATCCCTTTCGACTATCACGGATACCCTTTCGTTTGGTGTCAAAGAGGTAATTGACCGATTTAGCGGACTCGAACCACGATTTTCCCTGACCTATAAAACCAGCCCCTCTTCTTCAATCAAAACCTCATTTACCCGAACCTTTCAATACATTTCACTGATATCCAATACGGCTACACCTTCGCCTACCGATATATGGAAAATAAGCAACCGATATTTACCCCCCCTGAGCACTTCGCATCTTTCACTCGGCTATTACCTTAACTTTCGTGACAACAACTGGGAAGCATCGATCGAATCCTATTACAAAAACATCAACCACCTGATTGATTACAAGAACGGTGCTGACTTATGGTTCAACCCAAATCCGGAAACAGAACTGATACAAGGAACCGGCAGGGCCTATGGACTGGAATTTTTTTTACAACGGAATGTTGGAAAATGGAAGGGATGGATGAGTTATTCCTTGTCACGATCGGAACGTCAGTTTGACGGGCCCAGTGAAGAGGAGACGATCAATTTTGGCCGCTATTTTCCTGACGATCAGGACAAAACACATGACCTCTCACTTGTCGGGATGTATGTGCCCCATACCCGGCTACATTTATCGGCTACATTCAATTATAGTACGGGACGCCCCATTACCTTTCCATCAGGTAAATATTGGTTTCAAAACACGCTGGTTCCTGATTTCACAGGAAACAGGAACCACTATCGGATTAGTGACTACCACCGCCTGGACATGGCTGCAAAATGGCAACCCCGGTCAAAAAAACCGGCCAAAAGCCTGAATTTTCAGCAATACTGGACACTCTCCATTTACAATGTCTATGCCCGCAAAAATGCCTATTCGTATTTTTTCCGTCAATCGCTCAATGATCCAACCCAGACAGAAGTTGCACAATATTCCATTTTTGGAACCATTATTCCATCGGTAACGTATAATTTCAGGTTTTGAAAATACTAAAAAAACCAATCGGCATATTTACCATAAGCTGGCTACTCACCATCGCCTGTGACGATATAGTACAAATAGAAATTCCGGCAAATGAAAACCTGATTGTGGTCGAAGGATGGGTCACTGATTTGCCTGGGCCACAATCCATCACAATCACCCAATCCAGTCCTTTTTCGTCTACAGAGCCGGTCCAAACCATTCATGATGCCAGTGTGACAGTGTATAACCAGTTTAATGAAGCACACCCGTATTATTACCAAAACAAGGGCACCTATCAAAGTTTGCCTGGCTTTCAGGGCAATCCCAATGATGTCTATCGGGTCGAAATCATCCTGGCAAATGGGGACACGCTTTTATCCTCCCCGGAATTCCTGATCGAGGTTTCGCCCATTGATTCCCTTGGCTACAATTGGTACCTGAGAGAACGTACCGAACCACCGAGAATCTACGAACAGGTTTATTACCCGGTTGCTTTTGCCAGCGACCCCCCCGACCAGAAAAATTATTACGAATGGAAGGTCTATAAGAATGACAGCCTTTTTACCGGTATCGAAAAACTGACGTTAATCGACGACAAACTGTTCAACGGAAACAGCTACCAAAATGACTTCAGGCTGTTTGATTTTCAAAAAAAGGATACCATACGCATCGAAATCAAATCATTGTCAGAGCGGGCTTTTGATTTTCTTACCGCGTTTAAATTTCAGGTAACATCCTTAGGTACCCGCACGGGGACTTCCCCTTCTCCCCTCAAAGGGAACCTTATAAATAAAAACGCACCACACATACGTGTATTAGGATATTTTGGGGCTACCTCCATCAAATCGGAGGAAACCATCATACAACCCTGATTTTTTTTCTCTTTGATTGGGGGTACTGCTATCCGGTATTGACTTAAGGGTGTATGATAAAACGTGTTTTTATTCTCCTCGCTTCCATTGCGCTTACATTATTGGGAATTTGGAAACTCCGTTCCCCTCGTACCCGTCATTCACACGATCAGGAAGGGACATACATTTAATTTTTTTTGAAAGAATGAGAAAGAAAAAAAACAAAATATCAAACGGACTCGCCCAATTTCTCAAATCCGGGAGAAACAACGAATTGCGAATATTTGATGACGTGTTTGTACAGGATCCTTCAAAAAGAAACTCCTATCTGGAATCCTTTACCAATGCGCTGGTCGTGGAACTTTCAAACAACAAGCAACCCTGTTAATTTTTTAATAATTCACCGGGAGTGATCCCGAATTTCTTTTCATATTGTTTTTTGAAAAGGGTGACATTTTGGATGCCAATGCTACGTGCAGCCTCGCTCGGGTTTTTTACTTTGTTCTTACGGATCAGGTAATCAGCATACTGTAGCCGTACTTCGGTAATGTATTCATAGGGTGTAAGCCCTGTCAGCTTTTTTACCAGTCTGTATACCTGTCGTTCACTGGCGGCCATTGCATCGCCCAACATATACACTGACAGTCCCGGATCACTGATGTTTTCCCTGACTACATTTTCCAGCTTTAAGAGAATGTCTTTTTCCACTACATGAAAATTTTCCTTCATCAATGAGTCAAAAACATTTGGCTGGTTTTCGCTGTATATTTCCTTTTGCTTTAACAGGTTTTCCACACGTAAAACCAATTCCTTTTTTGAAAAAGGTTTTAATAAATAATCATTGACACCCTGATAGAGCACACGCTCCTTGTCTTCGCCCGAAATCCTTGCAGAAACAACCAGAACGGGTATTTTCCTGAATTCCTCACTGGATTGTATCGCTTCGATCAACTCAAAACCATCCATCCAGGGCATCATCAGGTCTGTGATGATCAGGTCGGTTTTTTCCTGCTTTAGCAGGTCAAGTGCTTCCAGGCCGTGCGCGGCTTCCCTTATCACATACGAATCTTCGAGGATTTGACGGATGTAATACCGGATCTCCGGATGATCGTCGACGAGCAAAAGGACCGGGCGATCCCCCGTGCCGGACATGAGGGTTACATGTGCACGAGACTCAGCCACTATATCCCGGTCAATTTTTTGGTGCTCTTTTATAAAAGAGGACTGGGCTACATCCATTGGGTGGGACCCCCTGCCCTGGGGCAACAACACACGAAACTCTGCTCCTTCGCCCAGGGTACTTTCGACTGTTATGGATCCTTGATGAAGTTCCACCAATTCCTTTACCAATGCCAGGCCAATACCAAGCCCTTCACGGGTTTTGTATTCCTTATCATGTGACTGGTAAAACCGGTCAAAAATATGCGGTAAACTTTCCTGTGATATACCTTCACCCGTATCGCGAAATGACAACCGGACAAAATCCCCTTGTTTGTCGGCCCGAACACGAATGATGTCCCCCTTGCGTGTA
>JAOUOM010000192.1 GCA_029880385.1 Cyclobacteriaceae bacterium
GGGAAATATGTTTTCCGTGTGAATGGAAATCGTGCCTTTTTCTTGCATAACTATCAATCGGTTTTTTGTTGATGCAAGGCAATTATCAAAATCCATTCCATGCTGTCAAAACTGCCATCTTGACAGTTTTAACGCAACCTGTCGGCACTTCGTACCAGCTGCTCATCGCGACGAATAAAGCGATTGGCCAGCATATTGAACACGAGCGCACCCATGGGCAGGTAAAATCCAAACAGGTAATTCCCCTGTTGTGCCACGGCCAGCAAGGCTTCTCCTTTGAATACAAACCAAAGTGCTAGGCCCATGGTCGCTGCTATCAAAAAGGAATTTAGGGCCCCCAACTGTATTTGCCTCAACCGGTTGGTATATTGGAATATCGAAAACAGAGCAACCAAAGCCGCCAACAATGCCCCAATGGAAATGTACAGGACATTTTTTTCCATGATCACATTTCGCTGACCGGTGGCATCATCAAAGGTTTCGAATTTCAGCGAAAAAGCATTCATAGTGGCCACTTCACTGGTAGTGAAATCGATTTTTTCCCACAAAGGAAAAAAAAGCATGGCAATCATGGCCGCTGCGACCAATAGGAGAAAAACACTTTGAATGCGTTGAATCATGGCTGTCAATTTTCTGCAAAAGAAAGGAATCCCCGTCTATAAAGCCAAATGAATGTGGTTATTTTGCGCCATGCGATTCTTTCTGGACATCCGTTACAATGGCTCCTCTTTTCATGGCTGGCAGGTACAGCAAAACGCACACTCTGTTCAGGCCGAGATCGAACAATGCCTGGGCACCCTCCTTGGTACCCCTACTCCTGTGACCGGTAGCGGACGCACCGACAGTGGAGTGCATGCCCTCCAGCAGATCGCCCATATTGACCTCCATAAAGAAATCGATCCGGAAAAACTTCGTTACCAGATGAATGCCCTGCTGCCTTCATCCATTTCGGTCAATGGTATCCGTGCCGTCCAGCCGGAAGCCCATGCGCGATTTGATGCGGTACGACGTACCTACCATTATCACATCCATTCACAAAAAGACCCTTTCAAAAAAGGGTTTTCTTTCTACTACCGACCTGCCCTTGATACCCGGGCAATCGGGGAAGCATGTCGCATTCTCATCGGCCACCGTGATTTTGAGTCGTTTAGTAAGGTGAAAACAGAAGTAAACAACTTCCTTTGCGATATCATGGAAGCACGCTGGGAATGTACGGATGGTGATACCGTCTTTGTTATCACGGCCAACCGATTTCTGCGTGGTATGGTACGGGCCATTGTCGGCACCTTATTAAATGTAGGATTGGGAAAACTTTCACCCCGGGATTTCGATTATCTCATACAACAAAGGGACAGGGCAAACGCCGGTGCTTCGGTACCGGCAGATGGCCTTTACCTTACGGCAGTGCATTACCCTGAAAATATCTATTTAACCTGATTTGTTTTGGAAAAAGAAAGCTCTATAAGTGGAAATATCATTGATGTAAAAGTCCTGCGGCGGTTATTTCGATTTGCGATCCCCTACAAACGATCCTTCTGGATACTGGTGCTCCTTACCATCGGACTGGCAGCCCTTACGCCATTGCGGCCTTACATCATCCAGCTGACCATCGACAACCAGGTAGCACAGGGCGATTACCCGGGCCTGGCCCGTATGATGACGCTGTTGATGGTTTTGCTGCTGATGCAGGCAATCGTCCAATATTACCATACGTATTTAAGTGGCTGGCTGGGCCAACACATCATCCGCGACATCCGCATCCGTTTGTTTCGCCATCTGCAGAAACTCCGCTTAAGCTTTTATGACAAAACGCCCATCGGACGCCTGGTAACACGCAATATTTCCGATATTGAAACACTTTCGGAAGTATTCAGTCAGGGGGTGGCTGCCATGATGGCCGATTTACTTCAACTGGTCGTGATATTGGGTTTTATGCTTTACCTGGACTGGAAACTTACCCTTATCAGTCTGAGTACCCTGCCCTTGCTGATCTACGCCACCTATATTTTTAAGGAGAAAATCAAAGCCTCTTTCAATGAAGTCCGGACAGCCGTTGCCAACCTCAACACCTATGTCCAGGAGCACATCACCGGTATGAACATTGTCCAGATTTTTACCAGTGAAAAAAGGGAATATGAAAAATTTAAGGAAATAAACCGTGAGCATCGCAGGGCCAACATCCGGTCGGTCATGTACTATTCGGTATATTTTCCCGTGGCAGAGGTTATTCAGGCTTCAGGTATCGGGCTGGTGGTCTGGTTTGGTGCCGGACAGGTCATCCAGGAAAAAGTAGATATCGGCGTACTGATCGCCTTTATCATGTACATTCAGATGTTTTTCCGGCCGATCCGGATGATTGCCGACCGCTACAATACCCTGCAAATGGGAATCGTGAGTTCCAACCGGATTTTGAACCTGCTCGACAATCAGGACCACATCCCCAACCAGGGGACACACATCGTGCATAACTTGCGTGGTGAGGTAAAATTTGACAACGTTTGGTTTGCCTATCAAAATGAAGACTGGGTACTTAAAAACATTAGTTTTGATGTACGGCCGGGCGAAATGGTCGCATTGGTAGGGGCTACGGGAGCAGGCAAATCCTCAACAATCAATCTGCTCAGTCGTTTTTATGAAATAAACAAAGGCCATATCTACGTGGATGGCATAAATATCCATGACTATGACCTCCAAAACCTTCGTAGCCATATTGCCGTGGTGCTTCAGGATGTGTTTTTGTTTTCGGATTCCATTTTCCATAATATCACCCTCAAAAATCCGGACATTGGGCTCGATCGGGTGGTCGAGGCTGCCGAATTGGTAGGGGCACGCAAATTTATCGAACGGCTTCCCGGCGGGTTTCACTACAATGTTATGGAACGGGGTGCCACGCTTTCCGTTGGTCAGCGCCAGTTGATCTCGTTCGTTCGTGCCATGGTTTATGACCCCAAAATTATTGTGTTGGATGAAGCCACCTCGTCTGTCGATACCGAAACCGAAGAGCTGATCCAAAATGCCATTCAGAAACTAATGAGGGGACGAACCTCCATTGTCATAGCCCATCGCCTGAGTACCATTCAAAAAGCCACCAATATCATGGTGCTTGACAAAGGTGAAATAAAAGAACAGGGCACCCATGATAACCTGCTGAATCTTGACGGGTACTATGCCAACCTGCATAAAATGCAATACAAAGAAGTGAGCAGCAGTTAAGGCAGTATCTCATGTATTTGGTATTTTTAACCACCTGTTTCGCAAAGCGATAAAAAATGAAAATTCCTGCTTCCTATTTTTATAAAGGCATTATCCTGGTCTCCGTAGCGGTCATAGCCTGGAGTGTACATTACCTGTATGGTATCCTCGGCGGATATGAAAAAGTGACGGTCTATGAAATCGAAGGTACCAGCCGGGTAGTCATTGGCAAATCTTTCATTGGGAGGCAAACCGATCCTACCATAGAGCGGTATTTCAGTGAATGCCGGGAAATGATCTCCAGCCATTCGGTCAATGGTACACTGTCACTGATCAGCTACCTGAATGATACACTGGACGCCAATGAAGTGGATTTTTTTATAGGCATTGCCATCGAAGGGGAAATGGCAGAAGTGCCACAGGGGTTCCGTGTGAAAGAAATGGAGTCGGGCAAGCGATTGGCCGTCTATCTCGCCATGCACCCGATGGTGCGGCCATCGCCTGCGGACGTACGTCACAAGTTGTTTGAGAAGGGAAGGGAACTGGGCCTGTCTACCTCCAATTTCATTTATGAGTTGCACTATCCTGACAATTCGATGGTAGTGGAAGCCTGGATTGAATAGGCTGGGGCTACAGTTCAGCCTGCTGGGCCTCTGCCTGAGTTTGCTTGTCGTACAATTCTTTGTATACCCCGTTTAATGTCATTAAGACTTCATGCGTGCCCTGCTCCACCATGCGACCATCATCAAGTACAATTATTTTGTCTGCCAGTTTGGCGGAAGATACACGGTGTGAAATAATAACGGTCGTACGCCCTTTCATGATTTTTTCCATGGCCTGTAGGATGGAGTTTTCTGTCTTTGTATCTACAGCAGACAAAGCGTCATCCAAAATCAGGATTTTCGGTTGGCGTGCGATGGCTCGTGCGATAGACACGCGTTGTTTTTGGCCTCCGGACAGGGTAATGCCGCGTTCCCCAAGCTTGGTATCAAACCCATCCCTAAACCCCTCAATGTTGTCCGTCAGATCGGCATCCCTCGCTGCCTGGAACACCGCTTCACGATCCATGTCCTGATTGGCAAAGGCAATGTTGTTGTAAATGGTATCCGAAAACAAAAACACATCCTGCGGCACATAGCCTATCTGACCCCTCAGCGAGGCAATTTGGTAGGCACGAATATCCTCTCCGTCAATAAGGATTGTCCCGCTATTCACGTCATACATCCGGCATATCAGGTTGGCAAGCGTGCTTTTGCCCGATCCAGTGGTGCCGATTACGGCCAGTGCTTCACCTGGTTTGATTTCAAACGAAATATCATTCAATGCCCGAATGCCCGAATCTGGGTAGACAAACCCCACATTTTTAAAAACAATATTCCCCGTGAGTTCGGTTATCTGATTTTTTGTCGAAAGGAGTGTGTTTTTTTCTTCCAAAAACTCATTGATCCGGCGTTGCGAAGCAGCAGCCCGCTGGATAATGGACGTAATCCATCCCAGTGAGGTGACCGGCCAGGTAAGCATATTCACGTAGATGATAAATTCGGCAATATTTCCAGTCGTAATGGCCCCGTTAAAAACCTCGATAGCCCCAATATATACGGTGAGGATGACACTTATGCCAATAAGTCCCATGATCAGGGGGAAAAAGAGTGCTTCCACGAAGGTGAGGCGCAGGGATTTCAGTTTGTACTCGTTGCTCTCATGGTCAAAATCCCGGGCTACATCCTCCTCGCGGACAAATGCCTTTATCACCCGTATACCTGAAAATGCTTCCTGTACAAACGTGGAAAGCCCCGAAAGACTTTTTTGGATTTCCTCCGAGCGCCTGTTTATAATATTGTTGACAAAATAGATGCTGACCGACAATATCGGAAGTGGGATCAATGAATACAGCGTAAGCGTAGGATTGATGTAAAACATAAAGGGAATCACCATGACAAACAGGGCGACCATATTGATCCCATACATAATGGCCGGCCCAATGTACATCCTGACTTTACTGACATCTTCCGAAATACGGTTCATTAAATCCCCTGTATTGTTTTTCCTGTAAAAACTAATGGGCAGGGTCTGATAATGGTTGTATATTTCATTTTTTAAGTCGTATTCAACCAGTCGGGACATGACAATTATGGTTTGCCGCATAAAAAACATAAACACGCCCCTCAATAAAGCCGAAGCCAAAATCAATATCCCAATGATCAGTATACTGGTGGCAAACAATCCATAGGAAGAAGACTGGAGATCAAATCCATTGAAAAATT
>JAOUOM010000004.1 GCA_029880385.1 Cyclobacteriaceae bacterium
GGTGCTTTTACAAGGTTCGTGCTCAGGCTGCCCCAGTTCGACTCTCACGCTGAAAGCGGGGATTGAAAACCTGCTGAAAAGAATGGTGCCTGAAGTCCAGCACGTGGAGGCCGAAGGAGCCTGACAGGCTCATTGCCAATTTCGTGTGCGGCATGTAGCGGATACGCCTCCCGGACAAAGGGATTTTGACATCTCGACCTTTCGGTGTTTCTTTGAAAAGAAACTGAAACCCACAGGCCATGTCGCTTCACAAATTCGTCAATTTATTATTCCTTGTTTTTTCGCTACACGTCGTATCCTGTGCACAGGGGCAAAAAAACAGTGCTGAAAAACTAGGTTACCCCAAAGAAACCAAACTCCTGATCATTCATGCCGATGACCTGGGAGTCGCGCATTCCGTCAACCAGGCCTCCACGGATGCCTTTGAGGCCGGAGGTATCAGTTCGGCCAGTATCATGGTGCCCTGTCCGTGGTTTCCCGAAATAGCCAGCTATGCACAACACCATCCCGAAATTTGCTTTGGCCTGCACCTGACGCTCACGTCCGAATGGGAGCACTACCGATGGGATGGCGTATTGCCAGCCAGCGAAATCCCTTCGCTCATAGGAGCGGATGGTTATTTTTATCCGTCGAGTGAACTTGTGGCACAAAAAGCCGATCCGGCTGAAGTGGAAAAAGAAATACGGGCACAGGTGGCACGTGCCATTTCTTTTGGGATAAATCCAACCCATCTCGACAGCCACATGGGAAGTCTCTTTCAACGTCCGGAATTTTTCAAAAGTTACGTACAGGTCGGTCGGGATTATGGCATCCCGGTTTTCATTCCATACGAGTCGGTAAAGTCGGTAGCACCCGCATTGCTCGACATTCCGGGAAAGGATTATTTTTTTGTGGATCAATATTACATGGCAGACACACAAACCGCAGATCAATGGGCGGCTTATTATTCGGACATACTAAAGAATCTAAAGCCGGGCCTCACGGAGATCATTGTGCACCTGGCCTATGATAATGCAGAAATGCAGGCAGTAGCCGTCAATCATCCTGATTTTGGTTCGGCGTGGCGCCAACGTGACTTTGATTTTTTCACAAGTGAGGAGGCCAAGAGGCTGCTAAAAGAAAATAACATAATACTGATAACCTGGAAGGAGATACAGGAGAAGATGAAGGCGGCAGCCACAAAATAAAGCCTGCTGCTATGTTTCCGGGCAATCCCGGATGTAATCGCATTTATCCCCATTGAAAAACAATACACATGAAAAAACTTGGTTTTTTAGAACGGAACCTGACCCTTTGGATCGCATTAGCCATGGGCGTGGGCGTGAGCATGGGCTATTTCATTCCTTCCATTTCATCCTTTATTGATTCGTTTAGCAGTGGGACCACCAATATCCCCATCGCCACTGGACTCATCCTGATGATGTACCCCCCACTGGCCAAGGTAAACTACAAACTGCTTCCACGAGTATTTAAAAACATTAAAATACTTTCCATTTCACTGGTGCTGAACTGGGTGTTTGGCCCGGTGCTGATGTTTGCACTTGCCTTGCTTTTCTTACAGGATTATCCGGACTATATGGTTGGTCTCATCCTGATTGGTCTTGCCCGATGTATTGCTATGGTGCTCGTATGGAACGACCTGGCAGGGGGAAGCAGTGAATATGGAGCCGGACTTGTTGCCATCAACAGTCTTTTTCAGGTTTTTGCCTATAGTTTTTATGCCTGGCTGTTCATTACCAAGCTACCTCCCTTTTTTGGTTTTGATGGAGCCATTGTAGACATCTCCATTACGACCATTGCACAGAGCGTGGCACTATACCTGGGCGTACCGTTTCTTGCGGGTCTTGTAAGCAGGTTATGGCTGGTCAGGCAAAAAGGGGAGGAATGGTACACGACTACTTTTATACCCGCCATTTCCCCCATTACCCTGGTATCGCTGCTTTTTACGATTGTGGTAATGTTTTCACTGAAAGGGGAGCATATCGTTCAGCTCCCCCTGGATGTGGTCAGGATTGCCATTCCCCTGTTGATCTATTTTGTCATAATGTTCCTGACAGGATTTCTCCTCAGCCGGTTTTTAGGTGCCGACTATGCTAAAAATGCATCCATTTCTTTTACTGCCGCAGGCAATAACTTCGAGCTTGCCATTGCCGTTGCCATTGCCGTCTTTGGGCTTGGTTCGGGACAGGCATTTGCCGGGGTAGTCGGTCCGTTGATCGAAGTACCTGCGCTGATATTGCTGGTGCGTTTTGCTTTCTTTTTAAAGAAAAAATATTACACCCGTCAGTAAAAAATGATCCTCAGTACTTTCCTACAAGCCCTTTGGCATAGATGACAATCAATCCCTGTGTTCGGCAGGGCTCAGTCCTTCTGCCCCGGGCAACTTACCAATCAGTTCGGCCGGGTTGTGTATGAGAATGGGCAAGTGCTGAGGGCAAATTTTCAATTGCTGACCTTTGAACTCGATGGAAAGCAGGGGAACTTCCCCGCTGGTTCGTTCACAATAAATGCACTGATCGTTCATGGCAAAATCTTCGTTTGGTTTGAAAGGCCAAAATTACACGGTCACATGTTCGTTCGTTATGATCTCACGCATATCCGAGCCTGATAAAACGGGAAAGTCCGCTGGTCATTTGTTGTGTTTCACTACGGTAAACACAACTATCAACATGATTAGGCCCGTCACCCCTACAAACAGCGGGCCCGTATTCCCCCTGAAAAATGCATCGTATGTAAGTGCCCCCTGCAAGCCTCCCAGCAGGGGTCCGGCCAGTGGAATCCATGCATAGTGCCAGTTTGAGGTTCCCTTGCCTCGTATGGGCAACAGAAAATGGGCGAATCGCGGGCCCAGGTCCCGTGCCGGGTTGATGGCATAGCCCGTGGTACCTCCCAGAGACAAGCCAATCGCCACAATCAGTGCGCCTACGGCCATTGGGTTTAATCCTTGCGTAAATTCATTGGCACCTATCAGTTGAATGACGAATAGCAGCGTAAAGGTGCCAATGATCTCGGAAAGCAGGTTTGCCATACGATTGTCTATGGCAGGTCCTGTACTGAAAATACCCAGTTTGCCGGCGGGGTTGTCCGTCTTGCCCCAATGCGGAAGATAATGTAACCAGACGAGCGAAGCCCCCGCAAATGCCCCGAAAAACTGGGCCAGCAGGTATCCGGGAATTTTATTGACGGGAAAATCCCCCGAGGCGGCCAGGCCAATGGTGACGGCCGGGTTGAGGTGGGCACCGCTAATCCTGCCCACGGCATAAATGCCCATAGTCACTCCCAGGCCCCAGGCCAGCGAAATCACCAGCCAACCCGAATTTTGTGCATACGATTTATTTAGGGTGACCCCTGCATTAACCCCTGCTCCAAACAGGATCAAAAGTGCCGTGCCGAAGAACTCGGCGATGTATTCGCTCATATAATTTCAGGTTTTGTTAAAAATGAAATTTACACTTTTTATACAATTGCTCAATTTTTTTTATGCGCTCGTTGAATGGGCCCCCACTGATTTTGAAAAATACCGGATTGATGTATTCCGTTATACTTCCTACTTTTCGTGAGGGACTTTTTGTCGAAACACATGGGGCAACCCCGCAAAATAAAATCAGAGCCAGAAAACATCCGCTATTTAACGGGATACCCAAGTCAGGCATGATTCAATTTGCTCGCCTGTACACTTCCTTGCCCCCCACAAACGTATGGAGTACCTGAACATCCCGGATTTTTACCGGGTCTATTTCAAATAGATTTTGATTCAGGATCACAAAATCAGCCAGCTTCCCCGTTTCAAGTGAACCTTTTCGGTTTTCTTCAAAAGAAGCGTAAGCACCCTCAATGGTATAGGCCTTCAGTGCTTCTTCCACGCTGATTTTCTGTGCCGGTACCCAGCCACCTGGCGTTGCCCCGTCAAGCGTTTGCCGGGTTACCGCTGCATAAATTCCTTCAAGCGGAGTCGGTGGTGCCACCGCCCAGTCACTGCCAAAGGCTACACGGGCACCTTCGGCAAGTAGGGACTTAAAGGCATAGGTGGTTTCAGTACGTGCTTTCCCGATCACGGATTCGGCCCAGCGGCCATCATCGATGGCATGATAGGGCTGCATGGACGCAATCACGTCCAGTGTAGCAAAACGCGGAAAATCAGCTGGTGCAATGTGCTGTGCATGTTCCAGCCGGAAACGCCGATCCCTTGGTCCGTTTTCGACGACTGTATGTTCGTATGCATTGAGCAATGTATGAATAGCCCGGTCGCCAATGGCATGAATGGCCAGTTGCAAGCCTGCCTTATCAGCATCGACCGTCCATTTGAACAGGCTGTCTTTGTGGATTACAAAAAATCCACGATCGTCTGGTGCATCGGTAAATGGCTCAAAAAATGCCGCCGTATGGGAACCCAATGCCCCATCTACCATTCCTTTTAACACGCCGGTTTTAAGCCACTTATCGCCCGTTCCATTTTTCTCGATCCAATGAGCCAACTCCCTCCAATACGGCAATCCGACTGCCAGGTAAAAGCGAGTGA
Organism: Cyclobacteriaceae bacterium; assembly: GCA_029880385.1. Classification (GTDB taxonomy): domain Bacteria; phylum Bacteroidota; class Bacteroidia; order Cytophagales; family Cyclobacteriaceae; genus JAOUOM01. The sequence goes on from JAOUOM010000004.1 coordinate 4,520, forward strand.
TCTGTCGGTCGCGAATACGCTGGTATGTCCGGATAATGTCAGGATCTGCTATGTCCATGTTGTGGACGGAAGTTACACCCTGAGAGGCCATAAATTTCATCCCTTCCGTCAATGCCTGGTCATTTTGTTCATCCGAAGGTTCGGGGATTACACGAAAAACCAGATTCTGGGCATTGTCACGCAAAATTCCTGTAGGTGTGCCATCTGCATCCCTGTCAATGGTTCCGCCTGCTACATCTTGTGTGGCACTGGTGATCCCGGCTGCCTTCATGGCAGCCGAATTGGCCAGGCTAATGTGACCGTCAAGGCGGGTGACAAATACCGGATGGTTGGGAGTAACAGCATCAATCCATTCGGCTCTGGGTAGTTCGCCCCCCCAGAGCTGGTGGTCCCAGTCGCCCTCCCGGATCCAGGAGCCAGGCGGCAGGATTTTGGCGTGTTCGCCAATACGCCGGGCAAATTCATCGGGTGTAGAAGCATCCCTAAGTTTCACGGATGACAGCCCATAGCTGCCCGACAGAAAATGGACATGGGTATCGATAAATCCCGGGACAACGAATCCGCCCTTTGCGTCTAACATTTGCGTGGCTGTTCCCCGAAAGTTAGCCAGGATTTCCGCATCCCCAATTGCGAGGATGGTATCAGACGCGATGGCCATCCCGGATGCAAAAGGTTGCCGGGGGTTTCCCGTCCATATCACGGCATTGTAGAGAATCAGGTCTGCACTTGTCTGTACAGGCACCTGACAGCCCGCAAGTACCATAAGGGAGTGCAAAACAATACAAAATGATTTCATACTTGCTTTTTCTGCAAAAGATACACAGAAAAAGCAAGTATGATGTGGCAAACCCATTGCGGGTTTCTTATCCCATTTGTTTTACCTCGTCTACCAGTGACTGGATGGATCCTTTGGCATCCCCAAACAGCATTTTGGTTTTTTCATGGAAAAACAGCGGATTTTCAATACCTGAATAACCTGCACTCATGCTACGCTTGAGTACAATCACGTTTTTCGATTTCAATATTTCCAAAATAGGCATGCCATAGATAGGGCTGGAAGGATCATCCAATGCAGCCGGATTCACTACGTCATTGGCACCTACTACCAGCGTAACGTCCGTTTCTTTCAACAATTCATTGGCATCATCGAGATCGAGGAGTTTGGGATAAGGCACATCTGCTTCGGCCAGCAACACATTCATGTGACCGGGCATCCGTCCGGCAACCGGGTGGATGGCATAGTATACATTTACTCCATTTACCGACAATAAATTATCAAGCTCCTTGCACACTTTCTGAGCCTGCGCCACAGCCATACCATAACCGGGCACCACCACTACAGTAGACGAATAACGAAGCATAATGGCCACGTCATTAGACGAAGCTTCCTTCACCACACGTTCGCCCTCGTCACGGCCGGAAGCCACGCTACCGCCAAAGCCCCCAATGATAACATTGAGTAGGGAACGATTCATCGCATTGCACATCAACACGGTCAAAATAGTCCCTGAAGACCCCACCAGAATTCCTCCGATCAGCATTAGCTGATTGTCATAGATAATGCCGGCAAGTGCCGCTGCTACACCGGTAAATGCATTGAGTAATGAGATAACCACAGGCATATCGGCACCTCCAATGGGCATGACAAACGTAACCCCATACCCGAGTGCCAACAGCAAAATAATGGCAGGAAGGACAAAGCTTGCATCGGGCAAAAACAACCGGTATGCAATGAACCCTATAATGATGAGCAGTAGCCCGATATTAAGAAAACCCGTATAGGAAAACCGCCAGTCTTTTATTTTGCCTGCCAGCTTTCCGTAGGCAATTAAACTTCCCGTAAATGCTATCCCGCCAATCAGCATGGCCAACTGAGTGGTCGCATGTTTGCCCAGGTTGACTACCCCTTCTTCCTGTCCGGCAAATACGGACTGGTACTGATAAAGCTCTATCATGGAAATAGCCACAGCACAGGCACCTCCCAGTCCATTGAACAATGACACCAACTCGGGCATAGCCGTCATGGCAACGCGGTTAGACATGACAAGGCCTATCAGGGTGCCGATAACAAGGGCAATGAGGATAATCAGGTAATTATTGTCCCCCTGCTCAAGCGGGGTGATCAATGATGCTAAAATGGCAATCCCCATTCCGCCTGCGGCAACCAGATTTCCCGAACGGGCAGTTGCCGGGCTGCTTAATCTACGCAGACCTACAATGAGCAAAACAACAGATATCAGGTATAAACTATTTATAAGTGCCTCCATTTGAGGGGATTTTTATTTTTTCTTAAACATTTCGAGCATTCGGTTGGTCACGGCATGGCCGCCCACTACGTTGATCATTCCAAGAATGATTCCCAAAAACCCAAGTCCCAGGGAAAGGTAGTCATCGGAAGCGGATTGGCGAACCAATAATATGGCACCGATAATCACGACACCACTGATGGCATTGGCTCCCGACATCAAGGGTGTATGCAGCACCGTTGGGACTTTTGAAATCAATTCAAAACCGAGATAAATCGCCATGACCAGCATATAGAGGGTCATGGGCGAGTTTTGTATAAAAGCTAAAATTTCATTCATGGTTTTAACTGGCTACTTTTATGGCTTTCAATTCCCCAATCAGCGTTTTTTGTACAATCTCATGGGTGAATGGCATGTTTTCAATGCCATCTTTCAAAATGAATTTGAGGAAATGATACAAATTGGTACTATACAAGCGGCTGGCTTCCCGGGGCAGTTGCTGAAACAGGGCAGAATTGCCTATAATACGAACCCCGTTTACGTCCACTTCCTGCTGGTCTTTTGACAGGGCACAATTTCCTCCACTCACGGCCGCCATATCGATGATCACACTACCCGGACGCATGGCTGCTACTGTAGCCTGCTCGATCAGCAACGGGGCTTTTCGGCCAGGGATATTGGCTGTGGTGATGATGACATCCGATTTGCTGGCTCGTTCGTGAATTAATTCCTTTTGCCGGCTGATGTATGCCTCCGACTGCTCCACGGCATAGCCTCCTGCCCCTTTGTCTTCTGTACTTCCTTCCACTTCGATAAACCTGGCACCCAGACTCTGCACTTCCTCCTTAACCGCTGTGCGCACGTCAAATGCCTCGACTACTGCTCCCAAGCGACGTGCCGTGGCAATGGCCTGTAATCCGGCCACTCCTGCCCCTACCACCATTACTTTGGCTGGCGGCACTGTCCCGGCTGCGGTGGTCATCATGGGGAAATAGCCGGGAAACCGGTTAGCTGCTGATAAGACCGCCATGTAACCGGACAGGGATGCCAGTGACGACAAAATATCCATTGACTGGGCTATACTGGATCGTGGCACGGTATCGAGGCTGAAAACGGTAAACGGTGCTTTTTCGAGCTTTTCACAATAGGCTTTTTCTACCAGGGGATTAAACCTTCCCACTACAATCGTACCGGAAGAAATCATCGGAAATTCGCTTTCGGGAATCTTCGTATCTGCGAGGATCAATTGACCTTCCCGAAATACGGTCTCCCGATCTGCGACCCTCACACCCTCGGCCTCATAGTCCCCATCCGTAAAAAAAGCGTTGGTGCCCGCTCCTTTTTCCATTATAAATTCATAGCCTTCTTTGGCCATTTTGGCAGCTATGGAAGGCACCAATGCTACCAAAGAGCCTTCATATGCTTTTAAAACCCCAATTTTCATCCTACAATATGATTTTGGTCAGACCCACTCCCCTTGCTACTAAAAAACGACCCGGCAAATTTCAAGCTGAAATGAAATGGATCTTTTTTTGTTAAAAACCCTTGGGGCTCCATGCGTCGTAAAAATTTGCGCAATAATAAACAAGATATTTTACAGACTGTACAATCTCGCTTTCGAAGAAGCATTTAATTAAAATGTCACTATTTAAAAGAGAATATTTTGAAGCCATAATGCTTTCGGTTTTTGCACCTGACATAACGATCTGAAAAACTACAGCCGCCTTTACCCGCAAAATGATTTTTCAGATGAAAATCGCCGGTAAAACCAATGATGGCCCTGATCAACTGCCCCGTACTTAATTCACCTCAATATACCCATGATCCGCATTAAATCAAATGCATTGGTGGACTGGCATTTTCCTTGGGTCAACAGATAGTCAAAATGAAGTATGTCATTTTCCAACCGGCTGTTGAAACTGTAATTTCCTATCTGACCGTCCCCTTCCAATTCCCCGGAAAGCTCAAGGTCGTGCGTAGAAACAAACCCATATGCCGTTCCTTCTTTCAGACGCCGGATCAACCCAAGGGAGCCCATGTGACGATCAGCAGAATTGGTTCCCCGCAACAATTCATCCAGCAAATAAAACACCGGAAAGGGTGAGGTCTCCATGAGGTCGAGCATGCCCCGGATCCGTTTGAGCTCGGCATAAAACGAGGAAGTGCTTTCCTTTATATTGTCTTGTGTCCGCATACCCGTGTAGAGGGAAAACCGTCCACAAGAAAACGACCGGGCACATACAGGCAACCCGGCCCAGGCCATGACCATGTTTATGCCTACCGAACGCAAAAACGTACTTTTCCCCGACATATTTGACCCGGTTATCAATACCAGTTTTTCAACGTTTTTTACAAAATCATTGGTCACCCTGGCTTCCTTTCGTATCAACGGATGACCCAGTCCATTCGCACAAAACTGCCGGCTCTTTTCATCCAGCTCCGGAAAATGGAACTCCGGGTGAACCCGGGTGTAAAATGCAAAACTGACCAATACCTCCATTTCATGGACCGCTCCCTGCCATTGAACAAATGCGCCCCGGTTACGTGCGTGCCATCTCCCTAAACGGTACAAAATATGGATGTCAAGCAAAAAAAACACATTTAAAATCACATAAACCATATTGGCACGTGAGTCCAACAGGTGGACCAACTGCCCCAGTTGCCGCATTTCCTTTACTGCCTGGTCACCCACACATTCCTGCAATTGCTGCAATCGCAGACTATTCGAACGAAGCCTGCGCATCCAGCGAATGGCCGACAAATAAGACTGCAACCCCTGATAGGCATGAGACCATCCCCATCCGGCTTGCTGGGCTTTTTTTTGAAAGAAAAAAAGGATGATCATATGGATAAAAGCCATAACCATCACATAACCGACCGGCAGGTTGAGTAAAAAATATGCAGAAAGAACAAAAGCAGAAAAAGTGCCCAGTACATAGCCAGTCACCGTAAGCGCAAACGAAATGCGCTTAAATGAAGGAAAAGCACTATTTGTCGTCCTGTCACCCTGTATCGATGCGCGAAAACCCAACATCCAGTCCAAGTCTTCGGCCAGCTCACGAATTGCCTGCTGACGAGCCATCGCGTCAGTTTTTTCTGACGGGGCTGTTAAATAGCCCGCAAGTAATTCCCGGGAAACACCCAACTGGCACCGGTTGAGGTGATGAAACAGGGACAATGGCCCAAATAAATCCAGGTCTTCGGCATAGGGATGCGAACGGTCCCGAAAACGGGCCCCATCTTCCCGGGAAAGAATGTCACCCTCCATACCCCTGATTTCCTCGTGACAAAAATCCTTTTTACGTTTATAAAACACCCGTTGATGCCCGATCGATCGGTGATATTGTACCAGGATGACAAAAAGGATCAAACCAATCACAACCACAGCGGTCAGAAAACCTTTATCCTGAATTTGAAGGGCAACATAAAAGGCATAGGCCCATGCCAGGAAAAACCCTGTCCTGACCCAGGATAACCACTGAGAGCGAATCGAAAAATGTTTTTCCCGCGCCGCATTTTCTTCATGCAGTTGTTCAAAAAGTAATCGTAAATCCATAGTTGCGAGTATACGAAAATCCAAGTGGTTGGGTAACAGCCTATGATGATTTATCTCAATTTCCGTAAAAACCAGTTGCCATTCCGTCAGTAGATCGCGCCCTGTACAGCCACATGAAATCCCCTTTGCTCCAGTTCGCGGATCAGGTCATCGTCCCAAAGCAGGGGGTTGGTATGATTTAGGTGTATGAAGTGCACCCGATTGGCAATGGATGCCGGAGCCTGGCTAAACCGTTCAATGGTCTCTGTAACAAATGGGTGAGGAACATCAGCTGCGTTCCTGTTGGGTAATTCCCCGTCCTGAAAAAAACTCCCATCCAAAAAAGCCAGATCAACCCCTTCCACCCAGGCCACTATGTCTTCATCCCATCGTTCCCATTTATCAATATCGGGAATAAACAGGATGGTTCGTGCCGCATCCTGGATGCGGAAGCCCGCCGTTTCCGAATATTCATCACGATGGGGCACAGGAAAAGGAACCAAGCGTAGGGATTCGGATAATGGCACGACCTGATGCCGGGCCATCACCCGCAAGTCAATATTGCCAGCCTGAACCAACTGGCTCCAGGGGCCATTTTCCCGTAGAAAATCAGCCATTTTGGGCAATACATAGACCGGGACTCCCGATGCCGCCAGTGCTTCCTTTCCCAAATGAGCCAGGCCGGTATAATGTCCCATATGAGCATGAGTGATCACAATGCCTTCCGGCAAATAGGCATAGTGCCCGTCGGTGAGCTCCTGAAAATAATGAAGTTGGTCCCTAAAATCGGGAGTAGCTTCAAAAAGCCACCATTTACCTGATTTTTCATCCGTCACTGCCAGTGACACAACGAAGCGCTTCATCTCCGGCTCCTGATAAGCCTGCCTGCACATGGCCATGCAGCCAATGTGCGGAAAACCCCCATCCTGGGCGATGCCCAAAACGAATACCCTGGTTTGACCCCACAGGTCGACGAAACAGAGCAAACAAACTCCCAGCAAAAATGAGCGCATCTGTAAACTTACAAAATTGACGCGGAAATAAGCGTCAGAAATTAATTGATTGGGAGACAGATAATGAAGGTAGTCCCTTTTCCCAGCGTAGACTCTACTTTTATATTACCATTATGGCTTTCGATAATGCTGTGGCTAATAGATAAACCAAGGCCTGTCCCCTTTCCTACCTCTTTTGTTGTGTAAAAGGGTTCAAAAATACGTTTCATCGTAGCCTCAGACATTCCGGTTCCTGAGTCACTTATGGATACACGGATCATCTTCTCACTTTCCATAATTTCTGTTCGAATAGTGATTTCACCCTTATCTTCAATGGCTTGCACGGCATTGCCAATGATATTTAAGAATACCTGACTAATCTTTCCCGCATAGGCCTGAATTATCGGAATAGCAGCATATTGTTTGTTGATTACAATGCGATCCTTGTACTTATTGTGAAGCAATAACAGTGAATTTTCAAGGCTATCATGTAAATCTGTGTTTACCAGTTTTTCATCATCCATCCGTGAAAAAGAACGTAATCCCCGAATAATTTCAGATGTCCGCTCGGCCCCTTTTTGTATATTTTCTGTTGATTTATCAACGAAAGCGATAAGTCTTTCAAACTCAATATCCTGCTTGATACTATTAATTTCGTTCAAGGTTGCTTGCACATTATCAACGGTGAGCTGATTGTAACTATTTACAACCTTCATCACATCTTTCAGGTTTTCCTTCAGTGAATTGATCCCTGCATATATGAAATTGATCGGATTGTTAATTTCATGGGCAATACCAGCCGTCAGAACGCCCAATGAAGCCATTTTTTCAGACTCAATTAATTGTCCCTGGGCCTGCTTGAGCTTGTGCAATGTTTCTATCAGTTGCTGGTTAGTGACATTCAATTCGGAGTTTATCAATTCCAATTCTTGATTTTTCATTCCGATTTCGATGGTTCGATCTGTCACTTTTTTTTCCAGTGTTGCCTCATTTTCTCTCAATCGTTCCTCTACTTTTTTACGTGTGGAAATGTCCAGGCAATAACGTATTAAACCGATTGCCTGCTTTTTTTCATTATAAAGCATCGAAAAGGAAATGTGGGCATAAAAAATTTCCCCATCTTTTCGCACAAGTCTTAATTCAGACTCATTTTCTCCCTTTTCTTTAAGTTCTGATAATATTTGGGCTAACAGTTTATCATCCATATCAGTATATATTTTACTGATAGACTGCCCTAACATTTCAGATGAAGTGTACCCAAATAATTTTTCAGCCCCCGGATTCCAATAATTTATTACACCGTTATTGTCAGTTGCGATTACCGAATCATGAATTTGATTTATTATCTGGCTTCTAAACCTCAACTCAATGGCCTGTCGGGTTAATTCTTCTTCATATTCTTTTTGTTCGGTAATGTCCTTGACTGTACCCACCATTTTTTGAGGTGCTCCCTTGTCATTGAAGAAAACTTCGCCACGCTCATTTACTGTCCGAATGGTTCCATCTTTCCACATGACCCGATGAATCACATTATATTCTTTCTCCCCATTAATAGCCATATTCACTCCAGAAGTAACTATCTCCACATCATCCGGATGTATAAAACTGAGAAAGGCTTCATATGTGGCTAAAAATTCTTGTGGCTGAAGCCCGAAAATCCGGTATATCTGATCTGACCAGCTAAGTGTTCCTTCCTCTATATTCCAAACCCAGGATCCCATATTTCCTATTTCCTGAGCTTTATTTAATTCATAGGTTTGCTGTTTGATTAAATCCAGATACTTGGCTCTTTCCGTTACATCACGATAAAAACATATGACGGCTTTTTGGTCTGAATAATTAATTACGTCACACTTTATATCTACCCATATTTTTTTTCCTTCACAAGTAATTATCGGGATATCCCTTGCCACGTCTAATTTTCCTTCAACTATTTGATTGAGCTGATTTTGAATGGACGGATAGGAGCCAGGTAAGTAGATTTTCTGAATTCCTTCTTTTTTTAATTCATCAAGAGCATAACCTGTGATCTGAAAAAACCGGTCATTCATGATTAGTATTTCCCTTGATTTATAATCAAAGATCACCATCCCATCAATCATGCTTTTGTAAATAGCCTCCAGCTCCTTGACCCTCTTTTTTTCGTTTTCCTCTGCTAATTTCTGATTAGTCAGATCCGTATAAAGGGAAAATATCTCCCCTGTGGGAAGTTTGTGAACGTAATTTTCTCGCCAACCCTTTATCCGGCCATCATCATAAAAAGAAACAGGAAAATAACGAGGGGTGCCGGTTTGAAACACATCCTTGAATACATCAAGAATTCCGAACTTATCTACGCCCGGAAATATTTCCTTCACACTTTTTCCAATTACTTTTTCCTTTGAAATGCTTTCGATTTTTTCACCCGCCTTATTAAAATCCTTGAAGACAAAGTCCGCTCCATCATTTATCACATCATACAAAGCAACCGCACTATTCATGTTATCTACAATGGCGCGGTAAATTGCTTCACTATGTTTGAGTGCGCTTTCAGCTTCCAGCCGATCTGTAATATCCAAAAATGTCCCAACCATTGCCTGGGGAACTCCTTCTTCATTTCGAATTAAAGTAGATTTTATCTCAACAATAAATGTTGTTAAATCCTTTCGTATGCCTATTAATCCCTCTCCTTTGTATTTACCCGCATGTATCAATTCATTGATAATCTCCGAGGCATTGTCTTTACTATCAGGCGTCCAATAATCCAGCACATTCGGCTTTTCAGCCAAAAGAGAATTTACATTATCATATCCCCACATTTCGGCCGCACTCTGATTTGCATAGCTTATTTTTCCTTGCATATCCGAAATAAACACTGCGTTCATGGATGTCTCCATCGCAGCATATACGAGGCGTTCCTCTCCCTCCTGAAAATGCAAAAGATTCATTGATTTGATTATCTTCTGGGAATAGCTACTGTTATATCAGATCCAAGTCCCGGATGCGTTTTGATATTTATTTTTCCGTTATGCTCGTTTACCACATCCTGGCAAATACTCATTCCAATTCCACTCCCTTCATTTTTGGTCGTGAAAAATGGGTTGAAAATATTTTCCAACACATCATCGGTCATTCCTATTCCGTTATCTTTAAAAGTAATAAGAATTTCTTCATCATTTTGAGTTGTGCTGATAACTATCTTTCCCGGAAAATTGACAAGGTTATTTGTTGTCACCTTTTCATTGATTGCATCTATTGCATTCGTGATTATGTTGGAAAAAACCTGATTCAATGCCGTATGCAAAGCTTCAATATTACACTCTTCACTCTGAAAATTTCGTTCCAACGTAATATGATTATCATATAAAACTCCCGAGAACAACTTTAGTGTCGAGTTAATTCCGGAATAGATATTGGCCATATATGGTTTTAGTTGACCTTCTCCTGCAAAATATTTTAAACTTCGGATTATTTCACTCACCTGAATTATTCCCTGGTTTGCCTCCTCGATGGATATCCCTATTTCATTTTCCAGTCTTACCTTATCCTCTCCACTTGCTGATTGCAACTCTTTGAAATTTCGCTGCAACATGGCAATTTGGCCCTTCACAAACCCGATCGGATTATTGATTTCATGACCGATCGCAGCCGACAGCATACCCAAAGTGGCCAGCTTTTCCGAATGAATCAGTTTTGAATGTGTGGTTTTTAATTTTTCAAAGGCCTCCTCCAATAAAGTGTTTTTTTCCTGCAACTCACGTGTCCTTTCATCTACTGTTCCCTCCAGGTTGCTATTTATATTTTGTAGGCGGGCATTGGATAGTTGTAACTGTTGAAGCAGATAGGCATTCTCTTCTTTGATACGGTGCATTTCGAGTGAGTTTTCAATCACCCGGCTAAGCTCAGCCTTGTTCCAGGGCTTGGTGACATAGTGGTTAATTTTTCCACGGTTTACGGCATCAATTACGGTATCTATATCACTAAATCCGGTCAGGAGAATACGTACAGTTTCCTTATGTCGCTCAGGTATTTTTTCCAAAAACTCTATTCCCGTGATATTGGGCATACGCTGGTCGGTAATGATCAGGTTGACCGGATAATGTTCCAATATATGCAACCCCTCGTCTGCTGATTGTGCCAGGTGAAGATTATAATTACGCCAGAAAGTGGCTTCAAAAACCTCAAGGTTTTCTACTTCATCATCTACATACAAAATACTCGCTTTTCTGTTCATGATTCCTTTTTTATCGATAATCTAAAAATGCCTTTTCATTAAAAATTAAAATTACTACTTAGTGATCTGCATCAAAAAAAAGACCTGCTGAATGGGTATTTTGCATCATTGAAACCGTCAAAAAATGTTTTCATTTGTGCTGATCAACTAATTTCATTAAAACCATATCCATACTGAAATGTTTCAGGATACTACACCATTGGCAGAACGTAGGCGTCCTTCACGTCTGGAAGACCTGATAGGTCAATCACATTTAGTGGGTGCAAACGGAGTCCTACGAAAGGCCATTGAATCTGGCAGAATTCCGAGCATTATCCTGTGGGGACCTCCCGGAACTGGCAAAACTACCCTTGCCAACATCATTGCCAATCAGGTAAAGATACCGTTTTATACATTATCCGCCATAAGTGCCGGGGTAAAAGACGTACGGGAAATTATTCAAAAAGTACGTCCAGGCAGCAAAACAATCCTTTTTATTGACGAAATCCACCGCTTCAACAAATCGCAGCAGGATGCCCTGTTGGGGGCTGTGGAAAAAGGAAGCATCACCCTGATCGGTGCCACTACTGAAAACCCGAGTTTTGAAATCAATTCTGCCCTCCTGTCCAGAACACAGGTGTACACGCTCCACGCCCTCACACGTGACGACCTTATGTCCATCGTACAAAACGCATTGGAAAAAGACAGTGAAATGAAAAAAGTAACCGTACAGTTAACGGAAACAGAAGCACTGTTTAACCTGTCAGGCGGTGATGCCAGAAAGCTCCTCAACTTGCTTGAGCAGGTCGTTTTGGGAGAAAATAATGAACAAGTGGAAATCACCAATGAAAAGGTAACGGCAGCCGCCCAACGCAAAACCGTATTGTACGACAAGGAAGGGGAAATGCATTATGATATCATTTCTGCTTTTATCAAATCCATCAGGGGAAGCGATCCCAATGCAGCCGTGTACTACCTGGCACGTATGATCGAAGGTGGCGAAGATGTCAAATTTATTGCACGCAGATTGCTTATACTCGCCTCTGAAGATATAGGCAATGCCAACCCCACGGCCCTCGTACTGGCCACATCGGCTTTTCAGGCTGTCAATGTCATTGGCTATCCCGAAGCGCGTATTATTTTGTCCCAATGTGTCACCTACCTCGCCAGCTCACCCAAAAGCAATGCCTGCTACGAAGCGATCAACCAGGCACAGGCCGAAATTGCCCGCACAGGTGACCTTGCCATACCCATGCAAATCCGAAATGCCCCTACCAAACTTATGAAGCAGCAAGGCTATGGTGATGGCTATAAATATGCCCATGCTTACGAAGGGAATTTTGCCGAAATGGAATTTTTACCAAATGAAATCGCCCAAACACGTTTTTACAACCCCGGAAAAAATCCGAGAGAAGAAGAGCTCAGAAAATA
>JAOUOM010000193.1 GCA_029880385.1 Cyclobacteriaceae bacterium
TAAATCCCCCGAAAACCGACCGATTTGAAATGGCCTGTGAAACCTTGCCATCTACCCCACAAACTGCCGCAATTCACGCCAACATCCGAATATAGTGCATATTCACTTTATTTCTCTTATATGTATATTTTGTAACCTGTTCATTTTCAGTAACAAAAACGTTTTTAAACGTTTGTAGTCGTTTGTAAACGTTTGCACACGGATAAAAACGCAACTCGGATTTGTTGCGATGAATCTAACGGTTGTTTGTGTTATTTCCAAAAAGGAACCAAAACCGACAAAAAAAGCCTCCAGTGTCGGCCAGTTTGCAACGGGTGGCTTTTAACATCCCCCTGCCGTAGTGGGTGGCCACTCCCCGTTGGTGATACCGCCAACGGAGGTGGTCTTTCCAACTGCTTTTTTATGGGCCAAATCTTGGTGGCTTGAGGGATACGTAAAGAGCACAAATGCCTGCAAACCAGCCCCGGCAGCAGCGGCATCCTTTCCGTTGGGCTTGGCTGGCGGGTTGGCCGGAAAGATACAGCGGATGACGGGTAGCCCCGGTGCTAGGGTGCCAGCCCCGCCCGCTCCTGACTTATTGCGGTGCGGGCAAGGCAAATGCCAGGTAGCTGTCGCCGGAAGGGGAACCCACCTTGCCGCCGCCCCCGGCTGCAATGACCAGGTACTGCCGCCCGTCTACCTCATAGGTGGACGGGGTTGCATATCCACCTGCCGGTAGTTTGTATTCCCATACAATATGGCCGGTGGCCTTGTCAAACGCACGGATTTTTTCGTCGCGTGTAGCTGCGATAAATACCAGTCCGCCCGCGGTAACGATGGGGCCGCCCAGGTTATGTGTGCCGGTCGGAGGCAGTCCTGCGGCCCGTAGTTCGGGGTATTCGCCAAGGGGTACCTGCCAGCGGATTTCACCCCGGTTGAGGTCAATGGCACTGAGTGTGCCCCAGGGCGGTTTCACACCGGGATAACCCAGGGAATCGAGAAGGATGTTCCAGCCATCGTGAACATAACGGACCGAGCCTGATGCCGATCCCTGTCCGGAACCGGAAGCGGGCTGTGGGTCGAACAGGTAGTTGACCAAAGCCTCACGCTCATCGGCTGTGAGGTGGGGAAAGGCGGGCATCTGCCCTTTGCCTGTCTGAAGCTGTGCCTTGACCTGGCTCCGCTGCATCCTGTCGGCCAGCCGGGTGAGCGCGGGAAACACGCCGTTTCCTTCCAATTGTGCACCGTGACAGGCGGCACACCCATTGCGGGCATAGAGTGCTGCACCGTCTGGAATACCCGTCGGTTCTTGACCGGTCGTGAGTTGTTTCATTTTGATGAGCATGGGGATTTCATTGGCATTCACATAGAGCAGGCCGGTCTCCGGGTCAAAGGCCGGACCTCCCCATTCGCCCCCGCCCCGGGTACCCGGAAACTGAACAACCCCCCGTGTATCGGGTGGGGTAAACATCGGCCCCATGCGGACATCCCGGAGTTTTCGTGCCACAAAGTCATGTGCCTGCGGCGACAGGTCGGTGATGTCGGCCATCGTAAAGGACTGTCGGACAAAAGGCGGTGGCTGCACGGGAAACGGTTGTGTGGCCCAGGACTCTTCGCCCAGGAGTTCGGAAACCGGCACGGGTCGCTCTTCGATGGGAAATAGTGGTTCTCCGCTGTCCCTGTCGAAGAGGAAGACATTTCCCATTTTGGTAATTTGTGCCACACCGTCCCGTGTTTTGCCGTCGTGGGTTACCGTCACCAGGGTGGGTGGCGCTGGCAGGTCATAGTCCCAAAGATCGTGATGTACAAGCTGGTAATGCCAGATTCGTTCGCCGGTAGCTGCCTGCAATGCCAGCAGGCAATTGGCAAAAAGGTTTTGGCCTTTGCGGTTGCCCCCATAGAAGTCAAAGGCTGCGGATCCGGTGGGCACATACACCACTCCCCGTTTTTCGTCGAGGCACATGCCGGCCCATGAATTGGTGCCTCCCACTTGCTGATAGGCATCCGGCTCCCATGTCTGGTAACCAAATTCACCGGGTTGTGGCAGGGTGTGAAACGTCCATACGGTGTTGCCGGTACGTACATCATAGGCTCTGACGAATCCCGGGGCGGCATCATAGCCCTCGCCCAAAGCGGTGCCCTGAATCAGGAGATCCTGATACACGATGCCCGGTGAGGTGGCCCAAACCGACAAGCCTGACGGTTCCCTGCCCAATCCTTCGCGAAGGTCGACCCTGCCCATGGAACCAAATGAGGTAATTGGCTGGCCGGTGGAAGCATCGCGTGCATAGAGGTAAGGCCCGGCAGAAAAAAATATCCGCTTGTCTGTGCCGTCCTGCCAATAGGTGACACCACGATTTACGCCGCTGGCCTCCCGGCCTTCAAAGGGATCAAAACGCCACACTTCACGACCGGATTCCGGGTCAAGTGCCATTAGTTTCATTTTGGGTGATGTCACATACATCAAGCCATTGACCAGGAGCGGGTTGCACTGTATCGCTGAGCGGTTGCCTTCACGTCCGTCGCCGGTATGGTATTGCCATGCTACCTGAAGTTGCTGCACATTGTGTACGGTGATCTGGTCGAGGGAGGAATAGGCGGTACTCCCGTTGTCTCCCCGGTAGACCGACCAGGTCTGATAGGGATCGTCAGGCGACTGGCAATGAACCAATACAAAAAGGCAGGTGCAAAACAGAAGGTAGGGTAATGCGGGAAATTTCATAGATAGTAGCAGCGGATATGGCAACGAAGATAAAACAGGAACCGAAACCAGCCAGCAGGGAATAGCCGACCGGTAAATGGGGATGAACAATGCCGTCAAAAGGCCGATATATGGTCGTGTGCGAACCGGATATCACGGTTTAGGGGTAATTGTTATAAAAAACAGCCATAATTGAAAAAATTTCCATTAGGATATTGGCAAAGAAAAATTTACTTTGTGCTGCCAAAAATCTAATTCATGACAAAAATTTCGATTGAGTGGGGCGGATTTGTCCTGCTGGAACCCATGTCTTTTATACTAAACTGGGTGATGATGCTCCAGAGTTTTTTTTACTTTCATAAATTAAAAGAGTGGCGCAATTCTTCTTTTTCCATTAACTGGAGGTGGTTTTTTTTGTTGTTCGGGTTGTCGGCGTTTTTTGGCGGGCCTTCCCACCTTTTTTACCATTACACGGGTTTGTTTGGGAAAATCCCCGGATGGAGCAGTGCGGTATTAGCTGTTTCGTTTATGGAACTGGCCATGGTTTCACTGACAAACCATGAATACCTGAAATCCAGGCTTGAAAAGCTCGTCTATCTTAAGTTGTTCATTACGATTGCCAGCCTGACCTACAATTTTCATTTTGACGTGGTATTGTTCCACACCATCGGGATGGCCGTATTTATTTTTGTGCCAGGCTTTATCTTCCTGTTCCAGCGAAGAAATGAGCTCAATTACCTGGTTCTTGGCGTTTTTTCGTTGCTACTGGCCCTTCCCTTCCGCTTGTACGAAGTTGATTTTCACACCTGGTTCAACCGCGATGATATAGGCCATGTGATGATGATGACGGCCTTGTATCTCTTTTTCAGGGGCGTCAGGGAATATGAGTCCAATGCCCTTTCCGTGCCACAGGTCAGCAAGGGATAAGCCCATTCGATTAGGTGGTTTGGCTCCATGCCGGTACCGGCGAGGCATACGTAGCAACATGATTGGTTTTTGAACCAAAAGGGAAATCGACTATCTTGTAGCAGATTATCTGCCCGAAGACATGCCGGAAGACAGCCATTCCACCCGGAAACTGTAGTGGCAGGCCTTTTTCGTGGTTTACCTTTAGCTTTGAAATAAATGAAATACCTGCCAGTCCTGGGTTTTTACCTGTTCGTCTGTACAGCCCCTCCTCCCAACAAATACACCATCGTGCCATTTAGGAACATTGTCCGGGTGACGGAAGGATCTTTTCCGTCAGATGGATCAACCGTATGGAAAATGGCCTATTCAATCAAGCACGGAAATTCATGGATAAATACCTGATGGAAAGTACATAACCCCAGAATCGGACATGCCACTATTTTCTTTGAACAACAAACGCGTAAATAAAAATGAGTGAAACGATTGTCAATGCGCTGGTTCACCTGTTTGCCATATTTGAAAGTGTCAAGGAAGATGCACAAAAAGATTCCGGCTTACTGATTGTAAAACCGTACCTCGAAAAAAACCTAAACCAGGAACTGGCAGAAGAATACCTGGGCCTTTTTTATGATTATCTCGCTTTTTACAAAGAAACAAACCACAACCCGGACAAGACAGCTGAAATCATCATTGACCCGACCAGTATCATCCAGATTGCCAAAATATGCAATCAGATCAATAAGGAGCTGGGACAGGCCGAACGCATTGTGGTCTTCATCGAACTGCTCGAACTGATCCGCGCAGACGAAAAGGTCACCGATAAAGAGGAGGAATTTGCCTCACTCGTCGCGATGAACTTTAACATGCGCACCAAAGAAGTCGTCGAAATCAAGGCCTTTATATTCGAAAATGGTGACGACACGATCGATGCCCACCGGGGCCTGGTCATCGACAATAAGATGACGGAATGGCCCGAAGAAATCGCCTGGATGATCCGGAAAAAGAAATCGGTACCCAATGCCACAAAGTTCCACCACCTGTTTGTCGAAAACCTGTTCGGAAGGATCTTCGTGCTGCATGTACCCAGCGTGAATTCCTACGTTTTTCGTTATGACGGCCCGCTAAACCTGTATTTGGAAGGAAATAAAATCCTGGTACGGAAATCATACTTTCTCAAACCCGGGGCCATTATCAAAGGGCCCAATATCCGGTCGATCTATGAAACGGAAATCACCAAACAATTTTTACAGGTAAAAAACCGGGTCAAAACGGTCCTCAATGGCGAAGACCTGGAGTTTCATTTTGACAATTCCGAAAATGGTATCCAGAAATTTAGTTTTTCAGAAGAATCCGGCCACCTCGTGGGCATCATGGGCGGTAGTGGTGCCGGCAAATCCACCCTGCTCAATATTCTGAACGGAAAAATCGAACCCACCAATGGCCGTGTGCACATCAACGGCCACACCGTACAGGAAGCCGCACGCGAAGGGGTAATCGGCTATGTGCCACAAGACGACCTGTTGTTTGAAGAACTAACGGTATACCAGAACCTTTACTACAATGCCCGGATTTGCTTTAGCGATTTTTCCAAGCCGCTGATTAAAAACACAATTGACAAGGTACTCGACGACCTGGATCTCTACGACATCCGCGACCTGAAGGTGGGTGACCCCATGAACAAGAGTATTTCCGGAGGACAACGAAAACGCCTCAACATTGCCCTCGAACTCATGCGCGAGCCCTCCATCCTTTTTGTGGACGAGCCTACGTCCGGGCTCTCCTCCATGGACTCGGAAAAAGTCATGATGCTCCTCAAGGATCTGGCCCGAAAAGGCAAAC
>JAOUOM010000194.1 GCA_029880385.1 Cyclobacteriaceae bacterium
TTCCCGCTAAAATCGAGTGACCGGTTTTGTTCGGTTTCGCTAAAGGTAACGGATGAATGCGGAGCCAAAGTGATGACCGATCCTTCCGGAAGGACGAGGGTTTCTTCAAGAGCGGCAGTCTGGAAATTTACCCGGGAAGAATCGGATATCCGCAAGGTTTGGATCATAAAGCCTACGCCTACGGCAATGAGCAGTATGGCTGCCCAACGCATCCAGGGGTTCAGGGAAAATGTCTTTGTCGGTTGATTTTTTTCAAAGATTCTTGTTTTCACTTTTTCCCAGGCCATATCCACATCCGGATTGATGTCTGCGGGTTCTGTGAGCAAATACAAGGCATCCCATTCATCTTCTTTCGAAGCATCCTTTTCCTTATGGTAATGGAGTTGGTTGTATTTATCCAGAATTGAATCTTGCATATATAAAGGTGTCAACTAATTCTTATCATACCCCTAATCAGGGGGCAATATTTTTTAAGGTTTTATCGTTTCAGGCTGTTTAACAGGGGCCGAAGGCTTTCGCGCAATTTTTTTAGTGCTATACCCATTTGGTTTTCCACCGTTTTCACCGATAGTTCCATATCTTCCGCTATTTCATCATACGTAAGCCCGCCATACCGGCTCAGAACAAATATTTCCCTGCATTTTTCGGGCAGGGCCTGAATACACCGGTCAATAATTTCCCGTGTTCTGTCCAGGTCGTCAGGGTCAAGTCCATCTTCGCCTGTTGGTATTTCGATGGTGTCAATATCTTCCATCGATCGTTGCTTGGGCAATTCCAGTTTGATATAGTTGATGCACCGGTTGCGAACGGCAGCAAATACATAGGAAAGAAGGGAATCGGTGATGTTGATTTTATCACGTTTGTCCCAAATATAGATAAATACCTCCTGCGTGATTTCCTCAGCAATGGTTTCCTCACGTACCATTTTGTAGGCAAACCGGCTCACTTTTTTGTAGTTTGCTTTGAAAAACGATTCATAGACGCGGATATTCCCGGCTTTTATCCCTTCGAATTCATGCATGTGTTGAATGGCGGATCACGTTAGTTCATGGCCTTTAAAGCCTCAAAATAGATATAAAGTGACGGACTGCTAAAGAAATTCCCTTCTAAATTACTGGCCCCAATTGCCATCATCATGTTTTTGTGGGGGATTATATAGAGTTGTGTACCGGTCATGCCCGGCATAAAGCAGGCATCATTGACCAATGGCTGAGATCCGAAATATTGAAAATTGTCCGAAAACCGCCACCACCAATAGCCCATGTCCATATAGTTACTTACCCTGAGCTGGCGTGTTATGGATTGGCTTACCCAATCTTTGCCGAGGTATTCCACGGAGCCTGCCGTGCCTTGACCGAGGTAAATTTGCCCTATTTTCATCCAGTCCAGCATGCCAATAGACAGTCCTGTAGCTCCGTTACTTGTGCCAGTCGGGTCTGGTTCCCAACTGACTGACTCGATTTTCAACGGATCAAAAATGCGGGCTTTCAGGTAGGTATCCATATGTTCCCCACTGAGGGTTTCGATTATTTTGGAAATAATCAGCCCTGTACCACTGTTGTAGTTGTGCCGGAGGCCGGGAGGAGCTTCCATGGGCTGTTCCAGGACATATTTTGTCCAGTCCGGGGTTTGTTTCATCCGGTTGATGTCATTTAGGGAACTACTATAGGCCACCACATTTTCATTCCACGAAAAACCGGCTTTGTGCACCATTAAATCAAGGAGCGTGATTTCTTTTTTTTGCGGGTCACGATCGAAAATGGACATGTATTCAGGAAGGAAATAATGAATTGGCGTGTCCAGTTGGGGGAGGTGTCCTTCGTTACGTGCCAGGCCCAGTGCCAGGCTTGACGTAATCAGGCTAGCCCGGTCAAGTGGAATGGGAAAGTTCCGGTAATAATTTTGGTAATAATTTTCAAAAATGATGTGGTTGTCTTTGATGATGATGAGGGAATGGATGGAGCCATATGCACCATTTTCGATTTCATAATCCAATAGCCTGAGCATTTCCTCGTCAAAACCAAAATTGGCCGGCTGGCCATACGACCATAAATCCTGATCGGGTGGCAGAGGTTCTGCCAGGTAGCAGGCACTCAGTCCCAAGAGTAAGAAGAGTAGCAGAAGCCTTTTCATTGTGGTAAAATAAAATAACCAATCTTAATGCCTGCCCCCATATACCATCCGCTAAAATCTGCCGACGTAATATCGGGCAATGACAGGTCAGACACCAGCCGGTACCCTGCGCCTGCCGTAATCCCCATAAAACGCAGGGGTGAGTATTCAAACTGCAGGTGGGGCTGGTAAACCATCATTTCGTCCCGAAACACATTTTGAAAATTACCAGTTCGCTCCCATATCATGTCTCCTCTTGCCAGTTGGATTTTTGACGTAATTACCATTTCAGGATTGATCACAAACCGGTAACCAACATAACCTCCTCCGTACAAATAGTTGATTCGAAATGTATTGGGAAAAATAACTGACTCGGTGTATTCGCCATCGAATACGACCAAAAAGGTCCCTGCGATAATCGATCGTAAATAGCCTCCTGCTTCCATCGTGATACTCTGTTGAAACCCTTTTGTAAAGGGGGCGTAAAGCCGTGATGTTGCCAGGAAAATCCCGGCATCCCCTATTCGCTCCTTGCGCGTGGTTTCCTCAGAAAGTTCGGGCAACACAGCTACCGAATCTGTTTCCTGGGCCAGAAGCGGGTAGGCCACGAGGGCAAGCCAAAGAAAGACCAGGGTTTTTCTGTACATTGGTTACGTATAAACAATCGGTCCGGGGTATTTCCCGTACCGGCTAAGATCAGGAAAATATTTTTTTAGTTGGGATGCAACTAAAAATAAATTCACAGGTCAATAGATCGAAAGTTGTAAGGTTTGGAATCACGATCAGTAAATATCCATGAGGCGCTCATTTCACAGTGCAGAACGGGCAACCGCCAGGCACAGTTTGAATTGTACAGGCTTTATCATAAAGCCATGTACAACGTCGCATTGCGAATTTGCAACGATCGTGAAGAAGCAGAAGATGCGTTGCAGGAGTCGTTTGTGTCAGCTTTTGGACATTTGGATCAATACCGGGGCGATTCTTCGTTTGGTTCATGGCTAAAGCGAATTGTGATAAACAAATCGCTGAACCTGCTGCGAAAAAAAAACCAATGGGTGGTCTTGCAGGAGGAGTTGCCGGATAGCGGGTATTATGAATGGGAAGACGTTCCCGATCATAGGCTGACACTGGAACAGGTAAAGAAATCCATCAATCTCCTGCCGGCGGGATTCAGGACAGTGCTATCGCTTTACCTGTTTGAAGGGTATGACCATAAGGAAATTGGCCAAATTATGGATATTTCTGAGTCTACGTCAAAGTCCCAGTATAACCGGGCCAAGAAAAAATTGCGGGAAATCATGTGTAAAGATGTAAAATATGGGTGATCAGTTCGAAAGGTTTATTCTCGATAACCGGGACGGTTTTGAGGAGGATATCAGCAACGAAGCAGGTGTTTGGTCGCGGATTGAAAGGCAACTTCCGCCATCCCGGACATCAAGAGGCGGCTGGTTTTGGAAAGTCGCTTCGGTATTTCTATTGCTTGTTTCGACAGTCCTTGTCATTGACAAAATCAGGAATGATGAGAAAGACGTGGCTGTGGTTGTGAATGCTGAATTTATAGAGGTGGAAAGTTACTATACCCGTCAGATAAATGAACGGCGGACAGAAATTGCCCAATTGGTATCGGGCCAGATGGCACTCGATTTCAATAAAGATCTGGAAGAATTGGATAGCATGTACCTATACCTGAAGGAAGGCATGAGCCGGCAGGAGGAAAACCCCAAACTGATAAATGCCATGATCGAAAATCTGCAACTACGTATCGAAATCCTAAACCAGCAACTTAGTGTCATTCAACAAATCAATCAATTGCAAAATGAAAACATATCTGAAATATAACCTGATGGCCCTGCTTTTCCTGTTTGCACTTAATGGGCAGGCAAGGCAGATGACCGAAGCAACCAAAGTGATCAATAAAACCTACAAAGTCACGGCTGCAACGGGCTTGTCCATTCGTAATTCGTATGGAAATGTTCATGTCAACACCTGGGAAAAAGCTGAATTTTCAATAAAAGTTGACGTTATCGCGCGGGCAGGAAGTGAAGAAAAAGCCCACCGTATACTGGATCAGATCACCATTGATATTAATGAGTCGGGAGCCGAAATTGCCTTCCTGACCCAATTGGACAAGGTAGCCACCCGAAGTAATGAAGAAATGGAAATCAACTATACGGTGTTCATGCCGATAGAAAATCCACTCCGCATCAAAAATAGTTTTGGCGATATGTATGTAGACAACAGGCGGGGTGAATCGAACCTGGAAATAGCCTACGGATCGCTCAAAGCAGGGGAATTGACCAATAGCAATCAGCTAAAGGTTTCATTTGGGAGTGCCGACATCCTCCGGATCGAAAAGGGAGAGGCCATTTTTAAATATTCCAAAATATCCATCGAATCGGCAGGCACATTGAAACTAGGGCAACACTTTTCTGAGGTGGAACTTGAAGAAGTGGGCACATTGGATTTGGAAAGCCGCTTTGGAAGTGTATGGCTGGGAAAATCGGGCAGGATTGACGCAGATGTGGAGCATTCAAAATTTGAAATCGGAGAGCTTAATCAATCCCTTCAAATGGATGCGGCGTTTGTTTCCAATTTTAAAATCGGATTACTCCGGAAAGAATTTGAACTTGTGGACATTACGGGAAAATACGGTTCCTATAATCTCAACCTTGAATCCGGCGTACGTTCACTTTTTGAAGGAACTTTTCGTTTTGCCGACCTCAGGGATTCAGAAGGGCTCATTGACTTCAATTACAAAATCCGGGACATGAATTTGAATGAATACAAGGGTAGGATAGGAGCGGGAAATACCTCAAAACTGATCCGGATATCCTCCAGCTATGGCGATTGCAAAATCAGACAGGAATAGCGTAGTAGAGCTTGACCTGTCCGGGTTGCTTACCGTTTATCATTGGATTTTGCACAAAACGTTACACATTCTTCCTTTGTGCCCGCAAAAATGATGTGTCTCCTTTTGTCAATGACGATGTGTGAGGCAAGTGCCTCATCATAGCGGATAGTCGTCCGGTATTTTTTGAAATATTGAAAGAGGCGATAAAAGGACATATTTTTTATGGAAAAATTATCGAAAGGGAGTACCAACTGCATAGCCAAAATTTTTATATATAGTTTTCACCCAATCCAGCTTCAAAAATATGTATTTGTTTTACCTGTTTTTCAATGGGATTGATTCATCCTATGAATTGTGTTTTTAACTGGAATTTGTATTGAGTGGAGTAGTTGGTGGTTCAGTTGATACTGGAGCTTTGTATGCAGGTGTTCTTTTTGGTTATTTTAACC
>JAOUOM010000195.1 GCA_029880385.1 Cyclobacteriaceae bacterium
TTGGCCTTGGCAATGGGAGTGTGGAAGCTGCTTGCAATCCCTTGATTGCGACTATTTTTCCTAACGAAAAGACGAAAATGCTGAACCGTTTCCATGTCTGGTTTCCTGGCGGGATCGTCATGGGAGGCTTGCTCGCCTGGGTGCTTATGGATAACCTCAACATGAGCTGGCTTGTGCTTACTTCACTGTTGTTTATTCCCCTTGCCTTGTATGGCTTCTTGTTTTTTGGACAAAAAATACCCGAAACCGAGCGTGTATCCAGTGGCGTTTCATACAAAGACATGCTGAAGAATGTAGGAGCTCCCTATGTAATCATCGGTCTGGTACTGATCATGATCACCATCGCATCGGTTCCTTCTATTTCGGTCGACTTCTCTTCCATGATTACCTACATTGTGCTGGGTATTATCCTGCTATTGATCGTGGTGGAAGGCCGTTTCGTTAATAAGGTTGGGCTACTATTCCCGTTTATGTTTTTGTGCATGTTCCTGACTGCCTCTACCGAATTGGGCACCAACCAGTGGATCAATGCTTTGCTTGAGAAAAGTGGCATTAGCCCCATGATCATCCTCGTGGTGATTACCGGTCTGATGGCCGTGGGACGATTTTTTGCCGGGCCTCTGGTACACAGGCTCAACCCTACAGGGGTATTGTTGGGTTCGTCAGTATTTGCTGCCGGTGGCCTGTACTTTCTGAGCATTGCCGAAGGGGCCGGCATGACAATGGCCGCAGCAATCGTATTTGCCATCGGCGTTTGTTATTTCTGGCCAACCATGTTGGGTTTTGTAGCCGAATATGTGCCCGAAAGTGGTGCATTGGGCTTGTCGATTTTGGGGGGCGCCGGAATGGTGGCCACGTCTATGGTTCTTCCTATTATGGGTAAATCAATTGACACCGCTGGCCCACAAATGACCTTGAGCTACATGACGATATTGCCTGTCATCCTGATCGTGTTCTTTATCGGCTTGTATTTTTATATGAAGGGAAAACCCAAAGTATCGCTCCATGCATAAATAGTATTGGTTTAAAATAAACGCAAAAGCCTCCCTCATTTGATTTTGGGAGGCTTTTTTATACATTGAACTTATGAAAAAGACATTCAATATCCTTTGGCTGGGCCTGCTAAGTATGTACTGCCAGCCTCCCACACCCATCGATTCCAGGCAGACCTCCTTTGTTTCGGTACGAGGATCGGAAATACTGGACCCAAACGGAAACCCTGTCGTGCTACGCGGCACCAACCTGGGCAACTGGCTCCACCCGGAAGGCTATATGTTTAAATTCCAAAAAACCAGCTCCGCACACCTGATCGATGATGCCATCCGACAAATGGTGGGTCCTGGCAAAGCCACCGAGTTTTGGGATTTATTCCTTGAAAATTACGTAACGGCAGCCGATATCCATTTCCTGAAAAGCATCGGGGTCAATCACCTTCGGGTGCCGTTCAATTACCTGATGCTATCAGGCGATACCTACCTGGGAGCAACCGACAGAGGCTATCGGTACCTCGACCGTGTAATCGAATGGTGCCGACAGGAAGGCATATGGGTCGTACTCGACATGCATGCCGCACCCGGCGGGCAAACAGGCGACAACATCGATGATAGCTTTGGGTATCCGTTTTTGTTTACAGACAGTACCAGCCAGGCACAGACCGTGGCACTGTGGGGCGAAATCGCCAAACGATACCGGGATGACCCGACAGTTATCGGATATGACCTGCTGAATGAGCCCATCGCCCATTATTTTTCAGCAGATTTTGAAAAGTTAAACCCGGAGCTGGAAAAGCTCTATCGACGCATCGTTTCGGCCATTCGCGAATCCGATAATAATCACCTGGTATTTTTGGGAGGTGCCCAGTGGAATACCAATTTCAAGGTATTTGGTGCTCCCTTTGACGACAAAGCCGTATATACTTTTCACAAATACTGGATGCCGCCGGAAGTAGAACAAATACAGGAGTATCTGGACTTTCGGGATAGGTACCAAGTACCCATCTACATGGGAGAGTCAGGAGAAAATACGGATGAATGGGTAGCTCAATTCCGGCAGTTACTGGATGACCAGGGTGTCCATTGGTGTTTTTGGCCCTATAAAAAGATGGACAATACACGGGGCGTGATGAATTTTTACCGCCCCGAAGGGTATGACAAAATCATAGACTTTGCAGAAGGGGACCGAGCCAGTTATGCAGCCATCCGTCAGGCTCAGCCCGATCCGGATTCAGCTTTTGCTATCCTTCGTCAATTTGCAGAAAATTCCGGATTTGAACATTGCTATCCCAACACAGGCTATATCGATGCGCTTGGCTTTGAGGTAAAAGCAAATTAAAAAACCACAGAAAAGGGGGGGGGGGTTATCCCCTCTTTTTCCTGAGATCGTCCAGGTTGTTGATGGCTGTTTGTAGCTCCCGCTTCAGTTTGACCTGTTTTTCACGTGCATGCTCCCTGTACTCCTCGTACTCTTTTACTACTTTTTGATGGTCACGCTGGCATTGGGATGTGACCACATGGCTTCTTTTGTACATCAGAAATACAAATCCTGCTAGTACTGACAGGCCCACAATAATGATCCACACAAAAAAATGATAGGCGATTTTGTTGAAATTGATGCCAAAAAACAAAATGCTGTTGTTGGTTTTCAGGCTTTCGGACAATTCGTGCTTCACTGAATCCAACTCACGTTTTCCTTCCGCTATTTCAGTGGACAAGCTTGCTTTTTGGGCTTGCAACTCCTGGATTTGGGAAGTTTGCTGTCGAATAGTATCACGTACCTGATCCCAAAAATGATCCAGTCGCGTGGTGCGGATCACCTTGTATACGTCGTAGGTTTCACTCGAAGCCTTTAATTCTTTGTATTGATCGTCCAGGGTAACAGCCTCCTGCGCTTGGGCTGTAAAAAATCCGGCAAAAACAATGAATAGAAAAAAAATGGGTAGAAGTGCAGCGCGTAAATAAAGTCTCATAGCTCTTATAAAAATAATAATACAGTAAATTTAATAATACGTGACCGTACAATCCGGAAATCGCACGTTAAACTCTTCCAATTTGTTCTCACTGATCCGGGTGTTGTAGCATATCAATTCTTGTAAATTAAGCAAATCAAAGAGCCAGGCCAATTGCCACACCTTGGTATTGCTGATATTCAGGTGGCTCAATGCCGAAAGCCCTTCCAACGGTTTCAGACTTTTGATTTGAGTGCCCGAACAATTTAGTTTTTTAAGCCCATACAAACGCGAGATTGGCCTAAGATCTTCTACCGGGGTATTTGAAAGGGTCAGCTCTTCCAGTTGTGGCATGTCGGCAAGTGGCGAGAGGTCAGCCAGCGGCCCTTCCGAACATTCCACTGACTTGAGGTATGGCATGTCCGTGACGGGTGCGAGCGAAGTGACCTGTGTCGCACGGACACGAAGTTTTTCCAATCGTATAAACGCAGATACTGGTTCCAAATCCCGGATTTGACCACTGATCGCCAGTTCTCTTTGCTCAATCAGGCGGTGCAGGTGCTCTGAATCGGGTGACTGATCAATTTTTGCCATCAGCGCATTTTTCCAGCTTTCATCCAATCCCTGCCACCAGCTTTTCAATATTGCGGTTTGATAGATCAGCACCGTTTGTTCATTGGTAACCAAGAATTGCCGGGCTTGAGCGTCCGTTAGACCACTACCATCCAGGTTAATATAGGATAGGCGGGCCATTCGGTTAAGAGGTGAAAGGTTTGTCACTTTTGCCCCCTCAAGATCGAGGTAGGCCAGGTTCAGACATGCCGACAAAGGTGACACATCCGTAATGGGCAGGTTTTTTGCCTGCAGCGTAACCATTTCACTCAAATCCGCTGCAAAATCCAACGAAGCAAACGGGTTGTCACTGATGTTGAGATAGGTAAGCCCGCTAAACAGCCGCAAAGGCTCTCCTGAATCCAGCCCAAATCCTTCAAGGGAGAGTGAGTCACTTTGGAGAAACTGGATAAGCCCTTCCCTGGATGGTGAGGCATCCCAGCCGGCAATACGTGAAAATGCCTGTTGCCAGGGACGGGAAAGCCCTTCCCACCAGGCCATGATCCGTGCCGTATTGGTGATGACCAGTATACGGGGGTTTTTCTTCATAAAGGCAGTAGCCGTACGATCCGATATCCCCGAAAAATCCACATATATTTTTTTCAGGGGTACGTTGCCCGAAAGAGGTGACAGGTCATCTATCTGGGTATGGTTGGCCGAAAGTGTTTGTAAGGCCTTATGCCCTTTTAATGGATCCAGTTTTTTGATATAGGTATTGGAAATATTGAGTTCCCTTAATGACGTAAGGGATTCGATACCCATCAATCCGGGGATATTGGTATGATCCAGGTTTAGGTATTCCAGGCGGGTCAGGGGTGACAGCACCGAAAGGTTGTCCATTACCGAATGTGAAAGGTTGAGTTTTTTCAGGTTTGTCAGGGAACCCACCGGGCTGAAATCAAATGAAATACTGTGGGATGACTGTAACTCCGTAAGGCCGGAAAGGTAACGCAGGGGAGACAGATCACTTGTCCTTGTCTCACTGATGTCCAGTATTTTCAAATTCCTGAAGTACTCCATGACCCGGAGATCGCTCACCGGCGTCCGCGCAATATGAAGTTCTTCCAGGTTGAGGGCATAGCGCAAAGGTGTCAATTCTTCAATGGCCGTTTTTTCCAGGTTTACATACCGCAGGTTACGAAGCATGGCCAGTGGGGTCGCATCATCCACCCATTCATTGCCAGCAATATTCAAACTATCGAGACGAAGCAGGTTGGTCAGCTGATACATTTCGGGTTTTTCCCTGTCGGTGCGGAGGATCGATCGGAATACATCTGCCCAGCCTTTTGACAAGTCTGCCCACCATTCGGTCAGGGCTTGTTCCCTGCTTATTTTGGTCGTATAAACGCTTACTATTTGCAGGCCCCCTTCAGGGTCAACGTTGATTTCCAAAAACCGGTCGACGGTATTGCTGACAGCCTCCCCTTCCAGTGATATTCCGGTTAGTTTACTTACAAAAGAAACCAGGTAGTAGGGTTTTCCGGTTTCGGAAATATCCCTGCGAATGTCGATTTCCTGAAAGTCGAACGAAACGCGCCGAAAAAAGAAGTCCACATCCCGAAGGTAAGCCTGTACATTTTTGTTGGTAATAGCCTTCCGGTCAATCATCAGGTCGTCCTCGATCTGGACGTTGGCATCTTTAAATACCTTGGCATAGCTCTCCTGAATGATCACTTCTTTTTCCATCACCGGAGTAGTGGCCGAACCAATGTTGTTGAGCAAAAACCGGTAGTAGTTGACCAGTCCCTGGGCTTTGGCAATCATGGGGTCTTCACTGGAAGAAGACGGATTTTGTGCCGCCGAAAGAAGGGCAGTGAAAATAAGAAAAAATAAAAGGACAGTCGTTAGGGTACCC
>JAOUOM010000197.1 GCA_029880385.1 Cyclobacteriaceae bacterium
TCTTGAAAAAGGTGACAAAGCAAAGGTACTGATCCATTTAAAAAGCGAGTTCCATACCAACAACCTGAACATACAGCTACGCCCCTATGGGGAATGGTCTGCCGCAAAACTGGATAAATTGTTTTTTGATGCGGCATTTCAGGCCATCTACCTGATCATGATGGTCTATCACCTAATTTTATTCTTTCAAAACAGGAAATATGGCTATTTATATTTTTCACTGTATATGCTATCCCTGTATGTTTTTTTCATGATTGTTTCTGGTCTATTTGCAGAACATATTTTCTTTAAAACACCCATTTTTACCTGGTACCTGACCCCCTTTATTTTAACAGCTCCTGTCTTTTATTGGAAATTTTTTGACCACATGGTACCCTTCCGGTATTGGATGCCAAAACTAGCTCACGCAAATGATTGGTTCATCGCTGGAATTATTTCAATGTTTTTGATTGAAATAGGTCTTATGTTTTTAAATGTTAGTTATGTCTTTATAACGCAATCCATACGCATCATCCTCCTGATATCATTACTATATTTCAGTGTCTCATTATTTTTTGTTTTCAAAAAAGGAGATCAATTGGCACGGTTCCTTGTTTACGGCACTATCATCATGATGATGGCAGCACTTTACGAAGCTTTTAGGTGGGATTCTCGAATCGCCTGGGGAAACATTTCGCGCTTTGGACAAATTATCCAGATTTTTTTCTTTTCAATGGGGATAGGATGGAAACAGCGACGCGAAACAGAAGGATCAAAAAAACTATTGGAAAATATAGTACGGGAACGAACCGAACAATTGGTTTTTCAAAAACAATTTTTTGAAAAAATCCTGGATACAGTACCCTGTCCGGTTAGCGTAAAAGACAAGAACGGGAAGTATTTATTCGTCAATAATCTCCTGGTCGAAGGCTATTCTACCACCAAAAATAAATTGCTGGGAAAAACCATTTCTGATGTTCTGACCATTCCAAAAAAAGATTTCAAACGTTTACTGCTCGAAGAGCAATACATTATCCAAAGTGGCGAAGATATAACTAATGAAATTGTACAAAATTGGCCTGCCTGGGGAACTCGCCAGATGCAGGAAATAAAATGTAAAATTATGCTAGGTTCAAAGCCGTGTGTACTGGGTATAATGTATGATATCACACGACTTAAAGAAATCCAGGAGAAATTGTTGCACGCAAATGCTGAATTGGTAGCTAAAATTGACGAACTACAAAATACCGAAAGTCGATTGATTGAAAATGAAAAAATGGTGGCCATCGGGCTACTATCTTCAGGCCTGATTCATGAGATTGGCAACCCAATCAATTATGTGTCCGGAAATATCCAACCCCTGCTCAAAGACCTTGCTGATTTTCAATGGCTGGTAGAGTCAATTGAAAATGGCCGTACAAAATGGAAAGATAAAATGGTGGATTTTTATGCGACGTATGATTCCCTTGATTTCCCTTTCCTTATAACTGAAGTTAAGCAACTGCTACAAGGCATACAGGACGGAACAGGAAGAGTTAAAACACTCACACAAAACCTTAGGAATTTTTCTCGAACAGAGGATGAACAGTTTTTTGCCGTAAATATCAATCAGCTTCTGGAAGCAAACATTTCGCTGATTTACCATACTGTAAAAGAAAGGATTTCATTTGTCACAGACCTTGATCCCGCCCTTCCCATGACATTGGGTTCTTCCGGGCAGCTCTCACAGGTCTTTTTAAATATTTTGGATAATGCCATTTATGCAATAAAGGAAACGGGTGAAATCCACCTCTCGTCAAAACGTATCAAAGAAGAAATTGAAATTCGGGTCAAAGATTCGGGTACAGGCATTGCATCAGACGTAATAACTAAAATATTTGAGCCTTTTTTTACCACGAAGGAAAGAGGAAAAGGAACAGGACTGGGCCTGTCCATGTGCCATCAGATTATCCATCGGCATAATGGCAGCATTTCGGTGGAAAGTGAACCGGCAAAAGGAACCACGTTTATAATTCACCTTCCTGTCCTCAATGGTGACAGGTAAGTTGCCACTTGTCCGGATCAGCCCATCTGTTCCAATGCGTTACACAATTGACGTATTTCGGAATGGGTATTATGTGCATGAAGACTGATACGCAGCCGCTCGGTCCCCCTCTTTACCGTAGGCGACAGGATGGGACGTACATCCAGCCCCTTTTCTTTGAGCGCATTGGCCGTTGCTTTTGCCTGGTCATTGCCTGCCACCATGATCGGCTGAATGGATGTCTGACTACCTGCCCCTGCTACCTGTGACCGGAAAAATGCAATGTTTTGGTGTAATTTTTCTGGAAGTTCGGAATGGTCTGCCAGGTAGTTAAATGCCTCGTCTATGCTCAAAATAGAATGGGGTGGCAATGAGGTGGTATAAATAAAGCCTCTGGCAAAATTGACCAGATAATCAATCAGCCTTTGTGATCCGGACACACAGGCACCATGCACCCCCATGGCTTTGCCAAATGTATAAACCCGCGCAAAAACCCGATCATGCAGTGCCTCCTGTACCAGCCAGCCACTTCCCCCATGGCCATACACACCCGTGCTATGTGCTTCGTCTACGATCAGGTGCGCCCCGTATTTTTCACACAGGGACAAGGTCTCATCAATGGGGGCAAAGTCACCATCCATGGAAAAGACCGTTTCGGTGACCACAAAAACATTTCCCTGTGCATGAATAAGCCTGCGTTCCAGGTCGGCCAGGTTGTTGTGTAAATATGAAAAGCTGTCAGCCTTGCTCAGCCATGCCCCTTCCTTGATACATACATGCGCCAACTGATCATACAATATGGTATCGCCTTTTTGGGCAACCGCCGCTATCAGGGCCTGATTGGCAGCATAACCGGAATTGAATACGAGTGAACCCTCTGCCTGGAACAACGTGGCTAATTTCTTTTCCAAAGCTACATAGTGACGATGATTGCCCGATAGCAGGCGGGAACCTGTCCCTCCATTTGCCAATGGGCCCTCCCGAAGAGCCCGCTCCATTATTTTTTCGGACAATGCCAAATCCCGGGAAAGGCCCAGGTAATCATTGGAACTAAAATCTGACAATCCGGTGACCGTATCCAGCTTTCGTAAATTTCCTTCAGATTTTCGTGTTTCGAGAGGCCGGGATAAAAATGAATACTTTTCGCTACTCAATTTGTTGGGATTTTTACTCGTAAAACACGAAGTTAACAGCTACACGGCTATCTTTGATAGACACTGCTGTAAAATGGGGCACAAGACGATAGTTCGCATGTATCAAACTGTATGACACAGATGATTCTAAAGATTAAACCCCACCTCCTGTTTTTCCTTTCTATTTATTCAGCAGGACACGCATTTTCACACTCCCCGTACAAACAACATGCGTTATGCGCAGGCTGTCTGTTAATCCACAAAGACGCATTGACCGGAATCAAACGGAACCTGTCTGTTTCCGACGGCAGTTTGTCCGTTACCGCAAATTGTACCACATTTCCCCCCATGTCGCAATGACTGTCAGTTACTCCTTTGTCAGAGGCCAACGTATTTGCAAACCAAAATATACGGGATGGATTGGAGTGCCCAAGCCCGGATACCCCTATGACGGGCAATTATCCTTTTGCCTTTCAGCCGATAGGTACACGGGACAAGAAGTCGCACTCCGTTTGAGTAAAATCCTTCCTTTACATAAACTGTAGATTTGATGCGAAAGTATTTTTACACCCTCTTCCTTTACATCCACATACACGTGCAACTAGTGGGGCAGTTTTATCCATTAGGGCTAAATCCCCGCGGACTTCACTGGCAACAAATTAACACAGACAAGGTACAGGTGATCTATCCGGAAGAAGTGGATGAGCAAGCACAACGAGTGGCTAACCTGGTTCATTTTTTATCTGATTCATCCTTTTATAGCCTGGGGCAACAACACAAAAAAGTAAGTATTGTTCTCCAAAACCAAACAACCATTTCCAATGGTTTTGTTACGGTAAGTCCGTTTCGTTCCGAATTTTACCTAACCCCACCCCAGTACAATTTTAATGGGGTCGGAAACTGGCTGGATATGCTGGGCATACATGAGTACCGGCACGTAGAGCAATTCTCAAATGCCCGACGAGGTATCACCAAGTACAGTTCATGGTTATTTGGACAAAATGGTTGGGGTGCCGCTACCGGACTGGCCTTGCCGCGCTGGTTTATGGAAGGCGATGCTGTATTTTATGAAACGGCACTTACCAATAGCGGACGGGGACGAATGCCGGACTTTGCCAATGATTATAAGGCCGTACTCCTGGCGGGTCATCGTTACTCGTATGAGAAAGCCTCATCTGGCTCCTACAAACATTTTGTACCCAATCATTATACGCTTGGCTACTTTATGACCACCCAATTGAGACGGAATTTTGGAGAAGACATATGGACGGATATTATGGGGAAGGCTACTTCGTACCGGTATCCGGTCTATCCCCTGAGTATGACCATGAAAAAGCGAACCGGATTGCGCACACCACAGCTCTATAGACAGACCATGTCAGAATTAACGAATATGTGGATGAACGAAGAACAGGCAATCGATTTTTCACAATCCGTACAGATTTCGCCTGCCATAAAGAAAACCTACACGAGCTACACCAATCCGGTCTTTTTGGACAATGAAACCCTGGTTGCCACAAAATCCGGGTTTCGCACAATCCCTACCTATGTCTCAATCCAATTGAAAGACACAACCGAAAAACGACTGATACAGCCGGGTATCTTCTACCCATCAAATGCGCGGCTAAGTGCCCGCCAAAATACGATGGTATGGTCAGAACTTCAATTTGACAATAGATGGGCCAATCGTGACTACCTGGTCGTAATGAAATATGACCTCAGCACAGGTAAAAAGACACAAATAACCAAAAAAAGTCGCCTTTTTTCACCGTCCCTGTCTCCTTCCGGCCAATGGATTGCGGCCGTCTCATCTCCGGACAACGGCAACCATCAGGTGATCATCCTATCCGCTGAAACCGGTGAAGAAGTCAATCATATCCCACAGCGGACAGATGGTGAGTCTTTTGCCTTTCCTACCTGGAGGGATGAAGAGACCCTGATTGTCGTATTGAAAAAAAACAATCAGAATGCATTAGCAAAAATAAACCTCGCGGATCAATCGGTCGAGCTGGCCAGTCCCTATTGGGCCTACCAAATCGGTTATCCGTATTCCATAAACAACCGTATTTTCTTCACGGGTAATTTTACAGGAAATGAAGAGATTTTTGAATATGATCCGATAGCGAAAACCATTCAAAAGCATACAACTACCCATTTTGGTGCCAGGCAACCTGTCGTTTCTCCAGATGGGAAAACCCTGGTCTACAGTGAATTCACGGCTACGGGCTATCAATTACGTTCCCTTGATCTGGACGGGAGGCATG
>JAOUOM010000198.1 GCA_029880385.1 Cyclobacteriaceae bacterium
CTTACTGACCTGGACAAAATACGGCTCTGTATTTGAAAAAGAAAATGACACCAACCAATGGTCCAAGTCCGGCTCCATTCTTTGCCAGGTGCAAGGTTCAAAACTGGTCGCGACACGCGTGAATGGTAGTTACTGGATGTATTTCGGAGATACAGACATCTTCCTGGCGTACTCAGATGATCTGATCTCATGGAACCCGGTCACAGACACCAACGGATCCTGGCAAGCCGTACTTTCGCCGCGAAAAGGAAAGTTTGACAGCAACCTGGTAGAGCCCGGACCTCCGGCATTATTGACGAAAAACGGGGTCCTGCTCATCTATAACAGTCGCAACCACGAAGAATATGGGGACAAAAACCTGGCAGATGGCACCTATGCTGCGGGCCAGGCCCTCTTTTCACTGGAAAATCCCGCTCAATTAACCGAACGGTCCGATACGTATTTTTTCAAACCAGACCGGCCGTATGAGCTCACCGGACAGGTAAACAATGTTTGCTTCGTGGAAGGATTGAGTTTTTACAAAAGCAGGTGGTTTTTGTACTACGGCACGGCAGATAGTAAAATAGCAGTGGCAGTTTCGTCGGCTAATCTTCCGCTTTGATGGCCTTTCGATAAAGGTTTTCATAATATGGCCACGCCTCCCTGAAAAGGGGCAAACACGCTTCCGGCAAGGGCCTTTCACTTGATTGCTGCCTGGAAAAGCCCTTTGATTGGTGGACATTTCCATACCAATAGCGCGCCCACACCCCATCTTCTGGCAGTGGCCCCGGCTGCCAATGGAGCATGTTTTCATCAAAAGGAATCCCCAGTTTTTCACAAAGCTGCCCCAATACGTTTTTAGGGTTTTTCAACACTTCATTCGAATCGATAACAGGGCAGTCTTGCTGCATTCCAAGCCAGTCATACAATTCGGCCTGTCGCCTGCTCCCGATATCCTGCATGGTCGGCTGGGGGATTACTTCCGTAAAGGAGGCAATCAATTGTTTGGGATCACGAATGAGGAACACATTGCGGTATCCAGACAAAAAATCCATTGGTTGCCCTACGAGGTGATGCGCCATGTTTTTTACAAAAATATGCCGGTTTCCGTTTGCCAATTCGTCCAGCTGGCGCACCACATCCAACAAAGAAGTTGGTTGTGATTTTAATATTTCGTCCCGGCCCGGATGCCGGAGACCTGTAGACCAGAGATAATAGGCATAAAATGGTTCATCCACTACCTTTATATCCTGACGCTGGGCAAATGAATACATCAGGGCTGTCGAAATATTACGGGGAGAAGAAATCAGGTTAATAATCATCGATTGTCTGGTCTGTCATAGGCGGCACAAATAGAGGTTTCAAACTGGCAACAGGATATGAAAAACACCGTTGAGTAAATCCTCAATGTTCGGTTACATTTAACGTTTTTCCGCGTGAATTCAGGTATTCCCAGGTACCTGTTTTTTGATCATTTTCATATCGTCCATGCGATTCTACCATGCCATTATAAAAATAATATGTCCATCTGCCTATTTTCAGTCCCTGGCTCATGTAGCCCGTAAACTCAGCCTGACCATTGATGAAAAACCCTTCATACTCCCCTTCAAACCAGCCCTCTTTTACCGTAGCTTTCAGGCGTATTTCGCCCTCCGGATAATATTCGATATAGCTACCATTTCCTCCTTTCAAAGACCCTGCATCCAATTTCTGCCCTTTGATCGTATAAAAAGGAGATATTTCCATCAGCCTTCCCAATTGCCACAATTGTTCCTGACGTACCTGATCGTTTGGATAAAACAAGCCCCAAAGTCCGTCCTTTTGCCCCATCACATAGGTACCAATGCTCTCCGGCTTTCCATTTTCAAAATATAGGATCCATTGTCCATTTTGTTCATTCAGCAAATACGGTCCTTCTTCACTAAGCGCACCACTTTCCATGAAATATTTCCAGTGTCCTGATTTTACATCGTTTTCGTACATGCCGATGGAATAAAGGGTTCCATTTTCGAAAAAATTAAGCCAATTTCCCGTTTTCAAGTCATGGGCATACTGCCCTTCCACACTTTTGTTTCCTTTTTCATGATATTCAACATACGGGCCATGGAGCAGGTCATTCTTGAAATAAAATTCTTTTTGTTTCATTCCATTTCGGTAAAAAAGCTCCCACTTTCCCTCCTTAATACCGTAGCGGTAATTTTCAATTGCCTTTACCTTATCCAGTGCGTAGTAATACGTCCATCTGCCATGGGGCAACCCCTGACGGTAGTTTTTTTCAAAACTTCGGGGGCCATCGGCAAAAAACTCCGACCATAAGCTGTCTTTTTTACCCGATTTATAAAAACCACGCAGGGCAACCGTACCGTTTTCATAATATTCCTCATAGGCACCATTCAAAATCCCGTCCCAAAACTCACTATAGCTCAACTGGATGCCGTTTATTTTTTCATACAATGCTTCCGGCCCATTCTTTTGTCCATTGTCATAGGTGGTCATACGTGCCCTAACCCCATTCGGGTAGAAAAATTTCCATAGCCCCTGAGGTCTGCCCCTCACTACTTCGCCGGTACAGGCGAGTTTTCCATTATCATAATAAAGGGTATAGGTTCCTTCCGAAATGGGAAGGCTGTCGAGTGATAAAAATTTCTCATCAAAACCCTGTGCCCTAAGCAAGGTGGAGAGAAAATACACAGAAAGAAAAAACAGGTATTTCATATCAAATGGAAGTCTAACAAAAATCGGACAAAAATTGTGTATCTATCCTCATTACATAAAATAAAGTATAGCTTTTCATAAAATACCTGTGCCATTTAGGAAAGGCAATTTTCTATTACTGATCTTTGCCTCCATGGAAAAAGCACCCATTGGCGTATTTGATTCGGGTTTTGGCGGGCTCACCATCCTCCGTGAATTTACAGAATTGTTGCCCGACTATGATTTCCTGTATCTTGGAGACAATGCCCGGACACCGTACGGAAATCGATCCTATGAAAGTGTGTACGAGTTTACATTACAGGGCGTGCAATATCTCTTTTCACAAGGCTGTCATCTGGTGGTACTGGCGTGCAATACCGCATCTGCCAAGGCACTGCGTACCATACAGCAAAAAGACCTCCCCGTCATTGCCCCTGACAAACGGGTTTTGGGTGTCATTCGGCCTACCACGGAACGCATTGGTGACCATTCTGCCAATGGGCATGTCGGGATCGTAGCCACGGCAGGCACGGTATCATCGGGTTCATACCTGATGGAAATCCAGAAATTCTTTCCTGACCTGCATGTGAGCCAGGAAGCCTGCCCCATGTGGGTTCCTCTGGTCGAAACCGGCGAAACGGACAACCCGGGATGCGATTATTTCGTGCAGAAACACATCGATCAGCTGCTTAAAAAAGATCCGGACATTGACACATTGCTGCTTGCCTGCACACACTATCCCTTACTTTTACCTGTGATCAGAAAATTTCTCCCGGCACACATCCGGGTACTCCCACAGGGAAAAATAGTAGCCGAACAATTGGCCGATTACCTGTACCGGCATCCTGAAATAGAAATAAACTGTGGAAAAAACGGAACACGGAGGTTTCTCACGACGGATTCGGTCGAACGATTCAACGAATTCGGGAGCCGTTTTTACCAATCACACATACATGCCATGCAAATACATTTTTAATCGATTTTCCCGGGTTTCAATTCATCAAAAAAGATATCAAAATTTGGAACATCAAACCTAATTCCAGTCACCGCAAGGTTATTATCTAGTTCAAACCGAATGGTTCCAAAATCAAACCAGGCATGTACCTGATCCCATTTGATTTCCCAGGTATCGGCATGCCAATGGCGTAAGGTCGCCGAGAGGCCAGGGGCATTTTCAAATACGAGGCGCAGGTTGTCATCTTTTTGCTGAATAAAAATTTTACCATGTATGGGGTCAAAATAGTTTCCGCAATATTTTTCCAATTCCAGAGTTGGCGATGTTCCCATTTTACGTGACGCTTGCCTTTCTTTTACCAGATCTTCAATTTTTTCACTTTTTTGGGCAAGAAAATCCGCAGACCAGTCCCGATCGTCCCCGTGTATATACGAATTGATAATGTACATCATTAACGGAAATCCAATGCCCGTCATGCTATTGGTCAGGATCACAATCCCCAGGTTTTCATCCGGAACAAGTGCTACACGGGAATACATCCCATCATATCCACCACTGTGTGATACAAGCATCCGTCCATAGTAATCAGACAAGCCCCATCCGAGTCCGTACGCATTAAAGTGCCTTCCGGGTATCCGCTGATGTACGTCTTGGGATACGACAAAGGAGTTATGGGGGGTCCACAGGATATTTTGTTCGACAGCAGAAAGGATTGATTTCCCCTCCCACGTTCCCCTGTTCAGGTTAAATAATAACCATTGCGCCATATCCTGGGAGCTGGAAATAATACCACCCGCTGCACCCATATTATCCCATCGAGTCCAGTCAATGGGCTGATTTGAGGATCCTACTGACTTATGGGGTGTGGCCACATTTCCCAACAAGCCCAGACTGGACACTGAGGTACAGGTTCGCTCCATGCCCAGCGGTGTGAAAAAGACCGAATCGACATATGCATCCCATGGTTTACCTGTTGTTGCGCGTATTACTTCGCCTGCCGCTATAAACATCAGATTGGAATACCCGTATCCGGAACGAAAAGAATAGGTCGGCTGCAAATGGTACGCCCGTTTGATCACTTCTGATGCTGGCAAGTCCGATTTATACCAACTAACATCGCCACTAAATGTGCCCAGGCCTAATCGGTGACATAGCAAATCACGTATGGTTGCCTCCCGGGTCGCATAGGGATCCTGTAGTTGAAAATAGGGCAAATAATCAACGACTTTATCGTCCCAATGCATCTGGCCGGACGCAACGAGGGTAGCCAGTGACGAAGAAACAAAGGCCTTGGTATTGGAGGCAATGGCAAAAAGGGTATTGGCATCGACTGCCTCGGTTTTACCCTGTTCCTTTACCCCATATCCTTTTGAAAGGACAATTTTTCCATCTTTTACAATTGCCACAGACATGCCCGGGACATTCCAGTCTAGTCGTGCTTTTTCAATATAGGCATCAAGTTTATTGAGATTGGGCTGGCAGCTGGCCGTAAGGAACAAGCCAATAACCAGGCCTAGTGAAAGGAGAGATTTCATCATAATACATCCCATTATATTTAACTAATAAAGCTAACAGGTATACTACATAAAAAAAAGCCTGATTTCTCAGACTTTTCTCAACTGGTTGGGAGGGGATAATTATTTATTCACTTAAATTAACTTTTCTCACATCAAGCAGCGATTTCCTCATATTCATCGGTAGTATGGAAATTAAAGTCTAGATCCAATACATCCGCATAATCTTCACCTGCTTCCATCATG
>JAOUOM010000199.1 GCA_029880385.1 Cyclobacteriaceae bacterium
CAGTATTGAACCCAGTCAGGAACTGAAAATCCAGCTCGATGCCAAACGTACCAATTCCGGGGATTTCAGGGAAATTTTCCGGTTTGACACCCTGGTCAATGGCTACCGGAGCCTCACGCCCAGCCGATCCGGAACCTACACCATTTCCACGCTGACAGTAAAAACGGCCTTTGAAAAGCAAACCAATAACGTTTCCCCTGCCTTTGAACAATTTCGTCAGAACATGGCTGTAGTAGAGCAGCGAATCAATTCAGAACTGAGCCAACAGGGGATTGGATCACGCTACGACAGTATTTCACAGGACATCATGATGCCTGCTTTTTTGGCAGCCTACACAGGTGAAAGTGCCTCATCGGTGAGCCTCAGGCCTTTTCCCGTGATCCCGCTTCCCAACTGGCGGATTGACTATGCAGGTTTGGGAAAAATCCCCGCATTGGCCGAAATCTTTTCATCGATCAACCTCACGCATAGTTACCGTTCGGCCTATACGATTGGCAATTACACCAATTCCCTTCAGTATACGAACAACCTGACCCTCGATCAGGATATTCTCGACTATCCGCTTGCGACCAATATCGATAGCGCATCAGGAAAGCTGGTGCCGGTTTACATTATTAACCAGGCAACGATAGCGGAGCAGTTTGCGCCATTTATCGGAGTGAATGTGCGTACCAA
This sequence comes from Cyclobacteriaceae bacterium, assembly GCA_029880385.1. GTDB lineage: Bacteria > Bacteroidota > Bacteroidia > Cytophagales > Cyclobacteriaceae > JAOUOM01. The sequence goes on from JAOUOM010000199.1 coordinate 676, forward strand.
GAAAAACCTGAATGGCCGGATTGATTACAAAAAGGACCGGAACCTCTCATTGAACTTTTCCAATGCCCAGGTGACCGAAACAACCAACAATGATGTAGCCTTTGATTTTGGATGGGTAAAGCCCGACCTGAAACTACCGTTTAAGATGCAGGGGAGGATAATCACGATAGAAAACGATGTGACATTCCGTATGAACCTGACCATTCGGGATTCCAAGTCCATCCAACGGTCATTGGACGGAACCAATAAAATCACAAATGGCAATCGCAATTTTCAGATGCGTCCGTCTATTGGATATAAGCTAAATGATGATATGGACCTGACGATGTATTTTGACCGGAGCATTACCGATCCCCGGATTGGATCCGTGCGAAGGGCGACTACTTCTTTTGGTATACAGTTGCGCTTTAATCTCGCACAGTTATAAAATGCAGTGAATTATCGTATTTTTGCCATTCAAAATTGAAAATATAATACAATGAACTTACCTCAGGATTTACAGTATACCAAAGACCATGAATGGGTCAGGATCGATGGCGATGTGGCTACGGTTGGGATCACGGATTTTGCCCAGGGCGAACTAGGCGATATCGTATATGTGGAAATTGAAACCGTTGGTGAAACCATAGAAAGCGGTGCTGTGTTTGGCACAGTGGAAGCCGTGAAAACCGTTTCCGATTTATTTATGCCCATTAGTGGTGAAATACTGGAGTTCAATACGGCACTGGAGTCTACCCCGGAGTTGATCAACAGCGACCCATATGGTGAGGGATGGATGATCCGGGTAAAAGTGACCGATAAGGGAGACCAGTTGATGTCTGCCGATGAGTACCGGTCGATCACAGAAGGATAAGGTCTGTGCTATATCGACTATTGGCCTATTTGTGGGTGGCATTCGTTTTGTTTTTGCTGCTAACGCCAAACCTGGGAACGAGCGGCTATCATTTTTTTGAAAATGAGGATAAGGTAGTTCATTTTGGCCTTTTTTCCGTAGGGGCAGTGCTCTGGATGGGTCACCTGATCCAAAACCGGCAACTAAATACGGGCAGGGCCATGGCGTGGATTGCCCTTTTCGGGATCATTTTTGGAGGAGGGACGGAGCTTCTTCAGGGTTTTATTCCGGGCAGGGGAACAGACATTAGAGACTTTGTTGTTGACACATTAGGAATGGCTGCTGGAATTATTTTTCAGTATTTCCATCAAAAAAGAAAAAAAATCCGATCGAATTAGCCATCGAAATAATATCTTTGAAGTTCATCAGTTTAGAAAAAAGTAAAAAGTAGGATATGGAGCTAAAGAAAAACCCAAAATACGATCTGTCCCGACAGTCGGGTATGTTTCTTAATTTAGGGCTCACTATTAGTCTTGCGGCGATATTATTTGCCTTTGAATACAAAAGCTATGATGATGCCGGACTAGTGGATTTGGGTCAGATCAATGATGACTTTGAGGACATCATGGAAATCCCCCCAACCGAGCAGCCACCACCACCACCACCAAAAATCCAGCTTCCTGAGATCGTGGAAGTTCCCGATGAAGAAGAAATCGAGGATGAAATCGAGATCGAACTGGACATGGAAGTGAATGAAGAAACGGTAATTGAAGATATCGTTTTTGAGCCAACTCCTGAAGAAGAAGTGGATGAGGTGTTTGATATTGTGGAAGACCAGCCGGAATTTCCCGGAGGTATTTCTGCTTTCTACAAGTATGTAGGTGACAATATGAAATATCCTGCCCAAGCACGAAGGATGGGAGTAGAAGGAAGGGTGTATGTACGTTTTGTTGTGGACAAAGACGGTACTGTCCGTGAAGTGGAAGCAGTAAAAGGTATTGGTGCCGGTTGCGATGAAGAGGCCGTACGCGTACTTGAAAATTCACCTAAATTTAAGCCCGGTAAGCAACGCGGAAGGGCGGTGAAAGTGCGAATGATGATGCCTATCATCTTTAAGTTGAGCAATTAATAAGAACTTTCTTTGTATAGGAAGGCATCCCCGAGGGGATGCCTTTTTTTGTTACTGGAGCCCGGTAGCCTGATTTTGTATCTATTGAAACGACTTTGCGGGGCAAGGGCCGGAAGCCAACCCGTCGAATGCTTATTCGACTTCACTCACGCGGTTCAGGAATACGCGTAGTTCATCGATGATTTTAAGTGGCTCCCGCCAATAATTCCGGCTATCAATGCGCAGGATTGGCCAGTTTTTTCTGTTTAATATATCCGGCAGATAGACATACACATGTTTGGAGGAAGGGCTCTCCCTGTATAATTCGTCATCCGTATAGACCAATCCCATAAAGTGGCCATTCTTAGTCACCGTAAGATCAGCAAAAGAAAGAGACTGTGAAATTTCTTCTTCGGACTGAAGTGCCTGAATGGCATCTGTCAGAGCGTTTTTCAGGTACCACGCTTGCGGGTGGTTTTCTGTAGGTGCTAAGGTGTTGACCCGTTTTTTATGTGAAATATCCCACACGTAGCTCAGGTATTCTTTTAGCAGTTTGGGGCCTTCATTCCGGGTAGATTCCACGTGCAATTGGCCAGGCAGGATGCTGCTGATCAGGATGACTTTTTCGCGTGCGCGGGTGATGGCCACATTCAGTCGGTTTTCCCCACCCTGCTGGTTAAGCAGGCCAAAGCGTAGCTGGAGCTTGCCGTCCTTATCGGGAGCATAGGCTGTGCTGAAGACTATGATGTCACGTTCGTCACCCTGTACGTTTTCTATGTTTTTCACAAATAGGTCTTCGGGTAGTTTGCCACCATCCGAAAGCCTTTTTTCCAAAAGATCCAATATTAATTCCTGTTGCGACACATTGAACGTGACAATGCCAATGGTTTTGTCAGGGTATTGCGTTGACAGGTTGCCTATCTGAAATACGACTTCCTCTGCCTCGGCCAGGTTTGCATTTTTTTCCCAGCAACCATCTAGTTTAATGTATTCCAATGCAGGTTTGGCAGCATTGGCATACAGTCGGTCCGGGATCATTTGGAGCCCGTTTTTATAAAAATGCCGATTTGAAAATCCGATCAGATCAATCGAGCGGCTTCGGTAGTGCCCCTGCAGCATGACCTGGGGCAAGTAATTGATGCTCAAATCCAGCAGAGAGTCGATCTCAAGATCGGGGGGCAGGTCGTCTGCGTCTTCTTCCCACTTGACACGGTAGAGATCGGATGGCTTTAACTGCATGCTGTCACCGGCAATCACTACCTGCCTGCCCCTGAACATGGCCGGAATGCCCCGTTCGGCAAAGCATTGGGATGCTTCGTCGAAAATGACCAGGTCAAACATTTTCTCCATTGGAAATATGGCCGAGGCAGATTCAGGAGATGCCATCCAGCAGGGAAGTAATTGAAAAAGTTCGTCACTAAATTCCGATATCACACGTCGGAGCGGCCATATTTTCTTCTTTTTTGTTACCTGATGCAATAGGTCACGGTACGTTATTCGGTTGTTCAACCTGTTGTACTCAATATTCTGATATGTGCGCTCCCGGGACTTAAGCAGAAGGATTTCCTGGCTGATTTTTTGTTTTTCGTGCACAGCCTGTCGCAATTCGTGGATTTGTTGTTCAAAACGAATTGAAGAAACCGAACGAAGAATGGGGTATTTGGATTCAATATGATCGATCCATGCCATGGCCAGGCTTCGTTTGAACTGCCTGATTTTTTCCTCCACTTTCATGGTAAGCACCCCGACAGATTCGGCAACTTCACGCTCCACACGGGTCATTTTATCCTGCAACCGATGAAAATCATGCAGGTTTTCGAAATCACGATCCAACTCGTTTTTGATTTTGTCTATGTCTGTTTGGCCAGAGAGCAGCAGGGACAACTGATTTTCTGTAAGGTAATTTTGTCCCTGCGTGATGACGCTGGGCAGGGAGTTTAGCAGTGAGGCAAATGATTTGAGAAGATGGACGGTTTGTTTTCGATCGTATATATTTAACGGAACATACAAATCGAGATTGCGAAGTGCCTGAAACAATACCAGCGATTTGTACGCAAGGCGTTGATGAAAGAACCAGTTTTGAATATCGATTTTCCGCATGTTTTCGGGAAACGACGTTAGCCAGGGTTTGGCTTGTATCAGGGAGAGGAAATGTTCATAGTTGAGCCGGTTGTCAATTCGTTCGGTCAAAATGGCAAACCCTTCTTTGTCGGGCCTGAGGTCATTGGCCACGAGTACACGCGTAAGGAATATTCGATCATTGGAAACCAGCCGCCAGCGTGCCCATCCGATCAGGCTTTTCCTTGATTGTTTCGCATGCTGCAGGCATTCCTGTATGCGTCCCAATTCACTTGTCTTAAGCGTATTTTCCGTACCTGCCCCTTTAAAAAAACGGAGAATTTTTCGTTCCATTTCCACGATCCATGTGCCTTCCTCATCTGGTTTGACCTTTAGCAGGTGGAGGAAATTGGTAAAGGTGGCATCATTGTCAAGATTGTTGGTTAGCTGGGCAAGTGTCGTTCGCTTGTGAAGGAAAAACGTAGTCGATTCATAATCCAATTGCCGGTGAAGCTGTTCGTCCGATTTTTTACAAAACAGGGAAAATCCGGTTACGGCCTGATCTATGACTTCCTTAATGCGCGTCAGGTCACCTGCAGTATAGTGGGCAAAGGAATTTTCACCTGCCCAGAAATGGTTTTTATTTCCAAATGCATGCTGATAGGTCAAAAAGCTTCTCAGGGTAGATTCAAAAACGGGAACCTTGTCGTA
>JAOUOM010000201.1 GCA_029880385.1 Cyclobacteriaceae bacterium
ACGGGGCCCCAGGGATTCGATGTTCATGGCATTTCGGGAAATAAAATGTTCGATCCTTCCGGATACCTGTGGCGGACAGCTGCGATCGTTGGGGCAGTAATGGACGGCCTCACCTTCCTGGCGTACCAGTGGTGTCTGGCATTCCGGGCATATGGAAGGGTAAGGGATTGGACGCGTGCCTGGCTGCCTTTTTGAAAAATCCACTGCCGTGACTTTGGGTATGATTTCACCCCCTTTTTCTACGAATACATAGTCCTCTTCATGCAGGTCGAGCCGCTGCAGTTCGTTTGCATTGTGGAGACTGGCACGTTTGACAATGGTGCCTGCCAGCAACACCGGATCCAGATTGGCTACCGGTGTGATGGCTCCCGTACGGCCAACCTGATAAGTGACTTTCTTTAATTGTGTCAGGGCACTGGCCGTCTTGTATTTGTAGGAAATGGCCCATCGTGGTGATTTGGCTGTGAAACCCAGTTCTTCCTGCTGTTGCAGCGAATTTACCTTGATGACAATGCCATCCGTATCGAGTGGCAGGTCAAAGCGGCGGGTTTCCCATTCATTGATGTAGGCGATTACTTCCCGGATGTCGGTGCAGGTTCGATGCGTGGGCGATACATTAAAACCCATCGATGACAGTAGGCCCAATGCTTCTTGGTGGCTGCCAATGGGTTGTTTTGCTGATAGAAATGAATAAATATAACAATCAAGCCTGCGTGCGGCTACCACCGATGAATCCTGCATTTTCATTGTTCCGGAGGCTGTATTCCGCGGGTTTGCCAGCAGGGCTTCCCCCCTGGCTTCTTTCTCCTCATTGAGGGCTTTAAACACATCCAGTGGCATAAATACTTCGCCTCGTACTTCAAATTCATCAGGGATGTTTTCACCATACACACGGAGGGGCAGGGTGCGGATGGTACGGGCATTTTGGGTGATATCATCGCCTTTGGTTCCATCGCCCCGGGTTACGGCACGTTTCATGACACCATTTTCATACAGTACGCTAAGGGCAAGTCCGTCAAATTTAAGTTCACATACATATTCGTACTGATCTGTGCCCAACCCTTTTCTTACCCTTTCGTCAAATTGTTCCAGATCTTCGATGGAATACGTATTGCTCAGTGAAAGCATGGGAAATCGATGCGGCACACTTTCAAAATTTTTGGTGATGGTGCCTCCCACCCGTTGGGTAGGAGAGTCTTCCCGCTTGAACCCTGGGTATTGCTGTTCAAGCAGTTCGAGTTTTTTTAGTTTCTGGTCAAATTCAAAATCAGAAATCTCACTACGGTTTTCCTGATAGTATAGTGAATTGTGGTAATTCAGTTCGTCCGTTAGCTGATCGATTTGTTTCGCTATTTCCGGATTTTCCATTCGGGAATTGGGTTATTGATTTTCACTAGTTTTGCAATACCTATTAGGGTTGGCTGCCCATCTGACTGAACCGGTGATTTTCATCTTCACCATCTCACCAGAAAGGTGCCGATAGCCTCAAAGGTAGGTGTATTGTCAGAAATGTGGGCCAGTCATATGGCCGGCCAGTCATGGAAATATATGTTTGGGCTGGCAGCGTGATCGGATGCCAATCATGCGGATGGCAGGAGTGAAAAATGTGAGACGAAGAATTTTCTATTTTGGTTAAGTATAACGAATTGTCAGAAAAATACCCGATCCTGCCCCGGATTGGTGCCCTAGCCGATCAGCTCGGTGTAGATGCTTATGTGATCGGTGGCCTGGTGCGCGATGCCCTGATGGGCAGGGATGCAAAAAAAGATGTAGATGTGGTCGTGATCGGCAGCGGAATACAGCTGGCCACGGCCCTAAAAGACGATTTGGGGAAAAAGGCCAAACTGACGGTATACAAAAATTTTGGTACGGCAGCCATTCACTGGGAGGGCCAGGAGATCGAATTTGTGGGTGCCCGAAAAGAATCGTACCGCAAGGATTCGCGCAAGCCGCTCGTAGAAGATGGCAGCCTCCAGGATGACCAAAACAGGCGTGATTTTACCATTAACGCAATGGCCATAGCACTTAACCGACACAAAGAAGGCCAGTGGCTCGATCCGTTTGGAGGGGCCGATGACCTGAAAAATGGACTGATCCGGACACCTCTTGATCCCGAACAAACCTTTTCTGATGATCCTCTGCGTATCATGCGTGCTATCCGGTTTGCCAGCCAGCTCAATTTTGATATTGAAGCAGCTACCTTTCAGGCCATTGTACAGATGAAGGACCGGTTGTCCATAGTGTCGCAGGAACGGATAACGGATGAACTGAATAAGATCATCCTTTCGCGCAAGCCATCGTATGGGTTTAAATTATTATTCAGTTCCGGGATATTGGAAATGATTTTTCCGGAAATGAGCCGTTTGCAGGGAGTGAAAACCATCAGGGGAAAGAGCCATAAAGATAATTTTTACCACACCCTTCAGGTGTTGGACAACACGGCAGACAACACACAAAACCTGTGGTTGAGGTGGGCAGCCATTTTGCACGACATTGCCAAGCCTGCCACTCAACGATTTCACGAGAAAGCCGGGTGGACATTTCACGGCCATGAGGATCTGGGTGCCAAATGGGTGCCGGGAATATTCCGACGATTGAAACTGCCGATGAACGAACCCATGAAATATGTGCAGAAACTCGTAAAACTACACCTTCGGCCTATTTCCCTTGTCGACGATGGTGTCACAGACTCGGCCGTGCGCAGACTGCTTTATGAAACAGGCGAGGACATTGAAGACCTGATGCTACTGTGCCGTGCCGATATCACCTCAAAAAACAATGATAAAGTTCGGAAGTACCTTTCCAATTTCCTGAAAGTGGAAAAGAAAATGGAGGAAGTAGAGCAAAAAGACCAGATGCGTAATTTTAAACTGCCAGTGACGGGTGAGGACATTATGTCTGTTTTTGGGTTGGAGCCCTCCCGGATAGTTGGTGAAATCAAAAACGAGATTCGAGAGGCAATACTGGAAGGGGATATCCCCAATGAACGCGAACCGGCTGTTGCCTTGATGATGAAAATTGCCGCTCAAAAAGGGATACATCCTAAATCAACGGAATAATTATATATTTGACGCTCAAAAAATGTTACTATGACAAAAATTAAAGGATTTTTACTCGGATTGTTGTTGTTGATCACCGGTGTGGTATTTGGCCAGGGAGGAGCCGACACGATCCCATCGATCGAATTTCAGCGACAAATTTTTATTTATCAGCTGGCAAAAAAATACAATGATGCCACCATGGTCAAGACGGCACTCTATAATATCCTTTCCATATATCCTTCCAATACCAACATCCTGGATTCACTTGCCCTGATGTATTTTGATTATCAGCAATATGCTTCGGCAGCACTGGTAAGCGCGGATATTGTGAAAATGTACCCCGACGATCTGCTGGCTACCGAAATTGCGGCCATTAGTTTTGAGCAACTTGGCGTGAAAGACCGGGCATTGAAATATTATGAGAAATTGTACCTGGGAAACAACAGCCTCGCATTGTTGTACCAGATATCATTTATGCAGTATAGTCTGAAACGCATCACCGAAGCGGAAGTAAACCTTGATCTGTTGACGGGTAATGCTGAATCTGAAAACTTCACCCTGATATTTCCCACGACTGCCAACGATTCGCAGGATGTATCGTTACGGGCTGCCGCCTTTCGTTTGCGTGCATTGATCGAATCGGAAAAAGGCAACAAACAGGCGGCTAAAGACCTGTTGAAGAAAGCACTGGAAATACAACCGGATTTTCAAGTGGCTAAAACCGAGTTGGCAAAACTGAACTAAACCGGTTTTTTTTCTGCACGGGCCTTGAGGTGATCCAGCCATTTCACCAAAGATCCGTGCAGTTTTTGGTGGTTGAAAAAGAAAGGGAGCAACAAGCCCTGCATCGATTCCTCAACGGTCACGATGGTTTCATTTTCATCTGACTCCTCCAACGACCACACATGTATGGCCTTGATCCAGTGAACATGGCCCGTCCAGCTGAGCAGGTAGGGGGATTTGAATGCCCGCACGGTCGACTTGATGGTAGTATGAGCCGATTTCCAGGTAAAAGAACTACCCTCTGAAAGCAATTCTCCGGACGTTTTTTTGATTTCAGTATTCCATTCGGCCCACTGCCCGGTGTTTACCAAAAGGTCCCATATTGTCTGGATCGGCGCATGAATGAGAATGGATTGCTTATCTCGGATACTTGCCGTCTGATTGATTTTTCCCTGTCGGGCTAATTGAGCTAGTTGGCTGGGCATGCTACATTATGGCTTAAAGTGTGTTTTCAAAGATAATAAACCCCATAGTTTTTTGCGTCTTTCCCATTATGTCATTCACAATTGGCACTCCATCGTTGACCTCCCTGCATGATGGTGTGGTTTACGCCTTGCTCCGCAGCCAGTTTACAAAATTCATCGGGTGTCACGGTATTGAAGGTAAACATATCGTAGTGGCAGGGGATGACCATTCGGATTTTCAACTGCCTGGCCAATGCCACAGCCTCTGTTGCATTCAAGTTGCCGGCGACTTTTCGCTCGGGTTTGTTGCCGTTAATGGGCAGAAAGGCCAGGTCGATTGAAAAGGGTTCCAATGCCCGGACAATCTCAGGGTGCCACAGGGTATCGCCGCTGTGGTAGACGGTCCAATCCCCAAATTGGATGATATAGCCCATGTAGCGGCAATTTCCATTTTCATCCCGCTCCAGTTCATTATGGGCAGCAGGAATCCCCGTCAGCCGAAAGCCCGCTATTTCGGTACTTTTCCCATCCGAAAGCCCAACCGGAAAATCTGTTGATTGGCCGATCCGGTCACACACAAACGAGCGGTTTGCTTCGGGTATGACCAGTTGGATGCCGGGGTTAGCCCGGATCAGAGGCATCAGGGTATCGGCATCCAGGTGGTCGGTGTGGTTATGACTGGACGTGACAACATCGACAAAGTCGAGGAGGGAAGGGTCAACCACGCGTTCCGACATACGAATGTGTGGTTTGTCGGTTGCGGCATATTTTACCGTGAGTGAATCTGACAAATACGGATCAAGGAGCAGGTGACGGCCCTTCCATTGCAGTAAAAACCCACTTTGTCCAAGCCACCATATATGGTACCTTGACGTGTCTTTTTTAGCAAGTTCCACATCCGCAATCAGTGCTTTGTCTTTTTGTAAGGCAGGGATCAGCATGATGGAACGGGTCACAGTGATTTTCTTACCTCCAACGAACCGGCCACCATATTTTGCAATTTTTTGCGAGCAGCCCACCGGGCCGTCTGGCTAAGGCCACAATCAGGGGCTACCGACAGGCGGTCGGCCGGCACATGTCTGAGGCACAATTTGATGCGATCCACAATGTCCTGTACGGATTCGATGTAATAGCTTTTTACGTCTACGATGC
>JAOUOM010000202.1 GCA_029880385.1 Cyclobacteriaceae bacterium
CCCTGGAAATCGAAAAGCAATGTCCGGATTTGTGGGTGGGGGAAGATGAGGAATCGTCCAAGAATAATTTTGAAAGTGAACTGCTGGGGATCAATTTGAACAGGGAAAAAGTAATGGGAAAATATAGCTACCACAAGATCATTCAGGCACGGGATGGAAAGGCACTGAGCGAATCCATCGGTGGGTATTTGTCCAATCCCCTTACAGCCATTGTATACAATTTTGTCGATATGCTCAGCCATGCCCGTACCGATATGCAAATGATCCGTCAACTGGCTCCTGACGAGTCGGCATACCGCGACCTCACCCGTACCTGGTTCAACCATTCGTCGTTGCGCGAAACCCTCACCCGACTGGCACGCAAACAGGTAAAGGTGGTCATCACGACCGACCATGGCACTATCCGGGTAAAAAAACCGGTAAAAATGATCGGCGATCGCAATACCAACACCAACCTGCGCTACAAACAAGGCAAGAACCTGGGATTTGACGAACAAAAAATATTCTATACCCGTAATCCCGAGTCACTGGGATTGCCAAAATTAAATGTGAGCACCTGCTATGCCTTTGCCCGGGAAGATGGTTTTTTTGCATATCCTAATAACTACAACTATTACGTGGGCTATTACCGGGATACCTTTCAGCATGGGGGTATCAGCCTGGAGGAGGTGATTGTCCCATTGATAACATTGGTGAATAAATGACACGGACATTTGACTTGGGGCAGATTAGCGAAGTGGCGGCGGACTTGCTCCGGGAAGGCAGGGATTATCCCGTATGGTGTTTTTTTGCCCAGATGGGAGCAGGAAAAACCACCCTTATCAAAGCTGTTTGCGAACAGTTGGGTGTACAGGATACAATGGGATCGCCTACTTTTTCCATTATAAATGAATACCTGGATGGCAGGGGAAACCCCGTTTACCATTTTGATTTTTACAGGTTAACCCGCGAACAGGAAGCCTCCGATATTGGCACCGAAGATTACTTTTATTCAGGCAACTTTTGCCTGGTGGAATGGCCCGAAAATGTTTTGGGAATTTTACCTGACCGATACCTGAAAATATATATTAACTTAGTGAACGAAAATCAACGAGAAATAAGGCTGAGCCCGCATGGCGGAGAAAATTAGATCAGGTATTAAAGAATTGGCAAGGGAATCTGCGCTTTATCCATTGGAATCACCCCTGAAGATCAGAGAGGGTAAAAAATCATTGCAAATCGGTGTGCCTATTGAGACTTCCCTTCAGGAAAACCGCGTGACGCTGAAGCCGGAAGCTGTAAACCTGTTGGTAAACAATGGGCATGAGGTGTGGGTGGAGACAGGTGCCGGTGAGGCGGCCAATTTCAAGGACAATGCCTACAGTGAGGCAGGGGCCAAAATCGTATACGACCGCAAAGAAATTTACCAGTCGGAAATCATCCTAAAGGTAGAACCCCCGACCAAATACGAAATGGATATGATCAGGCAGGGGGTAACCCTGATCTCTGCCATTCAGCCGGGCACACAGTCGGTTGAATTCCTTAAGGCCATTACCCAAAAGAAAATCACTGCCCTGGGCTATGAGTTCATCGAAGACAAAGTCGGCGGACTGCCACTGGTACGGGCAATGAGTGAAATTGCCGGGAGTACGGTCATGATGATTGCCGGTGAATACCTGAGCAAGACCCGCGATGGACAGGGCATCATATTGGGGGGTGTGACGGGCGTACCACCCACACAGGTGGTGATCGTGGGGGCCGGTACTGTGGCCGAATATGCCACACGGGCAGCCCTCGGGCTGGGTGTCGACGTTCAGGTATTTGACAACCAAATCTATAAGCTGCGCAGGTTAAAACATGCCGTCGGCCAGCAGGTATACACCTCTACCATCGACCCTACTACCCTCGAAAAAGCCATCCGTACGGCTGATGTGGTCATTGGTGCCGTGAGGGGAGAAAAAAGCACCAACAAAGTAGTGGTGTCCGAGCAGATGGTGGCACAGATGAAGCCGGGATCCGTGATCATCGATGTGAGTATCGACCAGGGGGGATGCATCGAAACATCGAGCCCCACGACACTCAAAAGCCCTGTTTTCAAAAAACATGATGTCATCCACTATTGCGTGCCCAATATTGCATCGCGTGTGGCGCGTACGGCCACCATTGCCATTTCCAATATCTTCAGCCCGATCCTCCTGCAAATTGCCGATGCAGGTGGGGTAGAGGAAATGATGTTTTCCCATTCGTGGTTTACCAAAGGTGTCTATGCCTACAAAGGCAGCCTCACCAACCTCCACCTGGCCCGTAAATACAACATGGGGTACAAGGACCTCAGTCTGCTGATGGCAGCCAGGTTTTAGCCTGCCCGTTATGTTTTGAAAAGCGGTAATCCATGCCGCACGACTTCAGCACCTGCTTCACCGATTTCGTTGAAACAGGGGGGGCAATTAGGCATTACCTCCCAGTTTTGCCAGGCCTTCCTCCAGTGTCTTGATTTTCGCTTCTGCGTCAGCCTTCTTTTTTCGTTCCATTTCGACCACCTTTTCCGGTGCGCTTGCCACAAATTTCTCATTGCCAAGTTTTTTGTCAATTGACTGGAGGAAGCCAAGGGTATACGCAAGTTCCTTCCGGAGGTTTTCCCGTTCGGCTTCTACATCGATGTGTTGGGCAGCCTCCAGGTAGTATTCGGTTGATTTGATCACAAACCCAAAGCACTGTTCCGGCTTTTGATCCGAATAACGAACCGAGCTCAGATTGGCCAGTTTGCATAAGGACGACTCGATCGCAGCATAGTGTTCTGCAGCCCCGTTGATGATCAGCGGCATCGCCTCCTTGGGTGAGAGTTGCTTGCTGTTGCGGATGTTTCGCACATTGGAAATAACCTCAAACAGCAGGTCGCCTTTTTCCAGCACATCCTGGTCATACGCTCCCGGGGTGGGCCACTCGGCCACGATCAGACAATCTTTTTCTTCGCGCTCGCGGATGCTGTGCCAGATTTCCTCGGTCAGGAAAGGCATGAATGGATGAAGTACCTTCACGATTTTTTCAAATAACCGGATCGTCGCCTCATAGGTTGCCCGGTCGATGGGCTCACCATAGGTAGGCTTGATCCATTCGAGGTACCAGCTACAGAAGTCGTTCCAGACCAGCTTGTAGGCCGTCATCAGTGCATCCGACATGCGGAATTTGGAAAAATGGTCTTCCAGTTCGGCCAATGCCTTGTCAAAATTGGCCGTAAACCATTCGATTGCCAGCAGGTTTGATCCGTCCTGTGCTTTGTCCACTACTTCCCATCCGTCTACCAGACGGAAGGCATTCCATATTTTATTGGCAAAATTCCGTCCCTGTTCGACCAGTTTTTCATCAAACAACAGGTCATTGCCGGCAGGTGAACTGAACAACATGCCTGTGCGTACCCCATCCGCGCCATACTGGGCAATCAGATCAAGCGGGTCGGGCGAGTTGCCCAGCGATTTCGACATTTTACGTCGCTGCTTGTCGCGTACAATACCCGTCAGGTAGACCTGTTTGAAGGGTTTCTGCCCTTTGTATTCATAGCCGGCTATGATCATACGCGCTACCCAGAAAAATAAAATTTCGGGGGCTGTCACCAGTGTGTCGGTGGGGTAAAAATAGTCCAGTGCCGGATTGGCACCGTCCCGGATCGTGCCGGATTCTTTGTCAAAGCTTTCGTCGTTAAATCCGTCGAAGACCGCCAGGGGAAACAGCCAGCTCGATGCCCAGGTATCCAGTACATCTTCGTCCTGCCGCAGGTCATGGGCAGTCAATGCGTCATTTCCGGTCTTCTTTTTGGCCAGCTCCAGGGCTTCTTCGGGTGTTTCGGCTACCACAAAGTCCGTTTCGCCCTCCCCAAAATAGTAGGCCGGTATCCGTTGGCCCCACCACAACTGTCGCGAAATACACCAGTCGCGCACATTTTCCATCCAGTGGTTGTAGGTATTTTTAAACTTGGCCGGGTATAGTACGATCTCATCGTCCATTACGGCCTTGTGGGCCTGTCGCGAGATTTCCTTCATTTTGATAAACCACTGCAGCGACAGTTTGGGTTCGATGATCGTGTTGGTACGTTCGGATCGGCCAATACGCGTCGTAAATTCCTCTTCACCCACCAGTATCCCAGCTTCCTCCAGGTCCCTGATGATCTGTTTTCGAACCGTAAAGCGGTCTACACCCACGAATTTGGGGATTTCACAGGCCTCATTCAAAGTGCCATCTGCATGGATGGTATCGATCACCCGGAGGTTGTGTCGCAGGCCGATTTCATAGTCATTCTGGTCATGGGCAGGCGTTACCTTCAGGCAACCCGTCCCAAAATCAAGTTCCACATATTCATCGCCGATAATGGGTATTTCACGATTGATAAACGGTACCAGGGCTGTCTTTCCGATCAGGTGGCGGAAGCGTTCATCAGCAGGGTTTACGGCAATGGCCGTGTCGCCCATGATCGTTTCCGGGCGTTGGGTAGCGATCACCACATACGCATCCGAGTCTTTGATCTGGTACCTGATCGAATAGAGTTTGGATATTTCCCCGTCTTCTTTGTAGATCACCTCCTCGTTGGACACGGCTGTTTTGGCCTCCACGTCCCAGTTGATCATGCGCAGGCCCCGGTAGATGTAGCCTTTGTTATACAGGTCGATAAATACCCGGATCACCGCCTTGTAGTACGAGTCTTCCATGGTAAATGCCGTCCGGTCCCAGTCGCAGGAGGCACCCAGTTTTTTCAATTGTTCCAGGATGATACCGCCATATTTTTCTTTCCACTCCCAGGCATGTTCCATAAATTCCTCACGGCCCAGGTCGCTTTTTTTGATCCCTTTGTCGCGGAGCATTTTCACCACTTTGGCTTCCGTGGCGATGGACGCATGGTCTGTACCCGGTACCCAGCAGGCTTCCTTGCCCTCCATTCGGGCCTTGCGGATCAGGATATCCTGGATGGTATTGTTCAGCATGTGGCCCATATGCAGCACGCCGGTCACGTTGGGGGGTGGGATTACGATGGAGTAGGGCTCTTTGTCAGGATTTACTTTTGCTGCAAAAAAACCATGATCCATCCAGTATGTGTACCACTTTTCCTCTACCTGGTTCGGCTCATATTTTGTCGATAATGCCATGCTGAAAATACTTGTTTGAAATGAAGGGACAAAAGTAGTCGAACTGAAGATAAATCACTTCCCTTCGGTCAAAAGGCTTTTGAGATTGTGGGGAGTTTGCGGTATTTTGTCCGGGTATGGGCCGCTGGCCTTTTGGGAGTGCGGGTGGCTGGCCCTTTCGGATCGGGGCTACCCGTCATCCGCTGTATCTTTCCTGGCCGACGCATCGGCCAAACCCAACGGAAAGGATGCCGCTGCTGCCGGGGCTGGTTTGCAGACATTTGGG